>JBBQKX010000001.1:0-65258 GCA_038327315.1 Burkholderiales bacterium
CGCCAATTTTGCGGAGTTTAATTTCCGTAAAAGTGGCGTGCAAAAAGTATCACTTCTGATCAGGATTTTTTTAATTGCGGCATTGCGCGCATCAGGTAATAACCCATAGACCAGAGCGTCAACAGTGCGGCGAGATACAACAGCAACTCACCCAAGAATTGAATATCCATACCAAGCAGAGGCTCGTGGTAGAGCAACATGAGCAAGGCTAGCATCTGGAAGGTCGTTTTGATCTTGCCCAACATAGACACTGCGATGCTCTTACTCGCCCCCACTTTGGCCATCCATTCGCGCAAAGCAGAGATGGTGATCTCCCGACCGATGATGATGAAAGCGATCAGGGCATCCGCACGCCCGAGTTTAACCAAGAGTAGTAATGCCGCAGCGACCATCAATTTATCCGCGACCGGATCCAGAAAGGCGCCAAACGCAGACATCTGATTAAGTTTGCGCGCCAAATAGCCGTCCAGCCAATCGGTCATAGCCGCGAGCATGAACACTGAAGTAGCAAACAGATTTTTGTAGTGCGGACTGATTGTATGATCTGAGAGATAGAACACCGAGACGAACACCGGTATCAGCAGAATACGCAACCAAGTCAGTAAATTAGGAATGTTATATTGCATTTGATTGAAACTTTTAGTTTTGCTTAGGCAGCCAGCTTTATCATATTGACTGGGGAATAACCTCAGTGTAGCCGCTGCCAATTCGTTTCAGCAACAATATGTTCATAAAATCTCAATGTAACTGTAGGTAAATTTTCTCAGCCAGCGCCTTGCTGATCCCCTCGACCTGACACAATTGCTCCACGCTCGCCTGCTGTATCTCGCGCAATCCACCAAAATGCGTCAGCAGATTGCGCCTGCGTTTATCGCCCACGCCAGCAATCTCCGCCAGACTAGATACCATGCGTGCCTTGCCACGCTTGGCCCGGTGTCCAGTGATAGCAAAGCGATGCGCCTCGTCGCGCACTTGCTGTATCAGGTGCAAGGCTGGGTTGTCACTGGACAGTCGTATCGCCTCACGGTCTGGAAAAATCAATTGCTCCATGCCAACCTTACGCTCCACGCCTTTGGCAACACCAACCAGCGCCAGATCGTTCAGTCCCAATTCGTGCATCACTTCCATCGCGATGTGTAGCTGCCCTAAACCACCGTCTATCAGCACCAGATCAGGACGTGCACCCTCACCTGCCGCCAACTTTTCATAACGCCGTGTCAATGCCTGACGCATCGCAGCGTAGTCATCACCTGGCGTAATTCCTGTGATGTTGTATCGACGGTATTGAGCAGAACGCATATCCAAATCTTCGTAGACCACACAAGAGGCTTGCGTCGCCTCTCCCATGGTGTGACTGATATCAAAGCACTCAATGCGTTGCAGATCGGGCAGACCCACCAATTCGCGCAAAGTATCTAGGCGCAACTGTTGCCCGCCCTGTTGCATGGCGCGCTGCTGCAAAGCCAACAGCGCATTCTTCTCGGCCATCTCCAGCCATTGTTTCTTATCGCCAGATTGGGGAAGTGCGATGCGCACATTACGCCCTGCTTGGTCGCTGAGGAGCTCTACCAAGGCATCGTCTACACATTCAAGGTTCACCAGCAATATGGACGGCACGCTGCGGCTTAAATAATGCTGTGCGATAAAGGCAGTCAGCACTTCTGGTAGCGCCAGCCCTTCCGCATGATCGGGGAAGAAACTCTTGTCACCCAAATGACGACCACCGCGCATCATTGCTAGATTGACGCACACAGCTTCGTCCAATTGCATCACCGCGATGATGTCCGCATCAGTGGTGTTGCCGGTCGACTCTACGAATTGTTTTTGCTGTACCACATGCAGATCGCGCAGCTGATCTCGTAACACGGCGGCCTGCTCGTAATGCATCGCCTCTGCAGCCTGCTCCATCGCCGCACGTAATGTCTGCTCGACCTCTTGATGTCTGCCGTTTAGCAACAACACAGCATTGCGTATATCGGCCTGATAATCTTCTTTGCTGATGAGATTCACACAGGGCGCGGTGCAACGATGGATCTGATGCAGCAGACAGGGACGGGTGCGATTGTTGAACACACTGTCTTCACAGGTGCGTATACGGAATATCTTTTGCAACAACTGGCTGCTGTCCTTGGCTGCTTGGGCATTCGGATACGGTCCGAAGTATTGATGCTGACGATTTGGCGTACCGCGAAAATAAGTCAGTCGCGGAAACTCCTGACCAGTCAGCACAATATAGGGGTAGGACTTGTCGTCGCGAAACAGGATGTTGTAACGCGGCTTGAGCGACTTGATGAGATTATTCTCTAGCAGCAAGGCCTCAGCCTCGGAGCGTGTCACCGTGGTCTCTATGCGCGCGATATGCGACACCATCAACCGAATGCGTGGCGAGATATTGGTCTTTTGGAAATACGAGGAAACGCGCTTCTTTAATTGCTTGGCTTTACCCACATACAACACGTTGCCCTGCTTATCGAAATAGCGATACACACCAGGCAACAGCGGCAAGCTGGCGAGTATCGCTTTAGGATCGAAAGATTCAGTTACCAAGATGTGTGGAAACGCTCGCGATGACATCCTCGAACATGGCTGTAGTGAGGCGTTTGGTCTGGGTGTTGTAGCGACTACAGTGATAACTATCGAACAACGTCGCGCCGTTAGGCAATTGATGACGCGCAGCATGTCCGAAAGCATATTCAGACTTGCGGCATTTCAAGGCCATCAGCACCGCATTGTGTGCGATGGTGCCCAAGGCCATGATTGCTGCACCCTGCGGAAGTAAGGCCAACTCCTGTGCGAGATATCCATTGCACTGCTTGATCTCGCTGGTCTCTGGCTTATTTTGCGGCGGCAGACAGCGCACCGCATTAGTAATACGGCAACCAATCAAGCTCAACTCCCCATTCGCCTCACCCGCATCATTCAACGGGCGCGGGTTGGTCGCAAAGCCAAACTTGTGCAAAGTGCCATATAGCAGATCGCCTGCATAATCACCGGTGAAGGGTCTGCCAGTACGATTCGCACCGTGCATACCGGGTGCCAATCCCACGATCAGAAAGGGCGTACCCGCCGCACCGAATGAAGGCACAGGCAAGGCAAAATAGGCGGGATGCTCAACCTTGACCTCGTCTAAAAAGGTCGCTAATCGAGGACACTGCCTACAACCTAGCGCAATTGTCATAGCGAGGTATGACCGAAGAAGCCGGTGTACCACAACACACCCACCGCGCAGATACCCAGCACGATGATGACGTAGAACGGCCACAGAGATTTCTTATCTGCATAAGGATCAGCCAGTGAGCGACGCGCACCTGCTGGCAGCATGCCCAATCCTGTGAGGGAAGTACCAAATGGGATATTAATCCTAGCGCGTGCGTTAATCGCCCAACCATTGGCATCCAAGATAGGTGCTAGATTGCGATTTTTTAATTTAAACCAAGCCAAGATTACCGCAGGCCCAGACACCAGCAACATAATGCCAACCATGGCCAAAGGCATCTGCCAGAGTTTAAGGCTAAACATTCCTGCGAACACTGAAGCCAAGATACCGCCTATCGCGCCTATCGCCAGACCAATGGCAGCAAAGATACCCGCAAATTTAGCCACATCGAAAGCGGGCTTGGGTGCTAGCTCTGGTGCTGCTACCGCCTTGCCATGCTCGACCGTGCCACTGGCCAATTTCGCATCAACGGCATTGGCCTTCGAAGCTGCCAATTTCTGTATCTGCTCACTAATCATCTTCACCAGTTTCTTATAAGGTGACCAGAAGGCCTGACGCAGACTGATGGGGTTGTCTATGAGGCGTACGATGTTAGCATCCCAGTCGCGACCAGCGCGGTCATAGAACACACCATTACGCCCTACCATCAGAAAGTCGGCATCGCCTGAAGTGAAAGCCGCAGCAATGTTCATCTTCTCCTTACCTGCATTGCGCGTACATTCGCAATACACCAGACAAATGCCACCCATATTGGCAAAACTAGCATGTTTGCCCACATCATCGACTTTGATGCATAGCTCACAACTACGACCATCCAAGTACAAGCTACCGACTTGGAAGATTGCCTTGTCTTTACCAGTGTAGAAATTACGAAATGAAACAAAGTTGTTTACCAACAAATACAGATCACGGTTGTAGCGCAGCAGTCTCTCAACCGAGCGGACTGCCTTCACTTCCCTCTCGACTGCCTTGTCTTGAGCGATCAGGTCAGTAATCGCAGCTTGATGATTGCCCGCCAGCAGTTTGGTAATCCTATCCATGCCCAAGGAGGCGACCTGAGTCTCAGGCTTATTGGCTTGCCATGTAGCGTAAGCATTGAAGCGCTCGCATACCGACTGCCAGTCAGTCGCCGACAAGCTGACTTTGTCACCCAACAACGGGATTAACACTTTTGCTTGCAAGGCCGCGATACGCGGCGCCCAGACTGGATTGAGTCCGCTACGCAATGGCAATGCTTTGTCTGCGGCGATAGTGGCGAGCGGAAAACCTTCAATCTCAGCATTTTTTGCAGATAGACTCAATGCAGCCAGTTGCTGATAGTCAGCCGTCGCACGACTCAGCGGTTCGGCAGCACGCGCATCATAAGCAGCCAGTTGGCAACGTGTGTAGTAATCGTCCAACTTATCACGTACCGCATTGAAAGCAGCGGCAGCCTCTTCCGTCGCATCACCCAGCAACAGTGCCGTTTCAGTGACGGTTTTGTACCAGACTGAATAAGCACCCAGCTCGGCAAAGAATTTTTCGCTCAAATTGGTATCAATGCCTGCATCGCCGGACATATCCACTACCGAGCCCATGCACTTCATCGCATCTTCGACAGTTGCTCTAACAGCTGCATCGTCTATCTGTTTGGCAGCGACTACACCATCACCGTTAAATTGTAATGCTGCGATGAACTTCTCTATGTCTGCCATATCAGCTAAAGAGATTTCCAGAGCATCCGGCTTACCCAGACTTTTTAGGATGTGACGTGCTGAAGCCAGAACATGCTTGCCTTCTTCAGCGCTATCGTCGATATCGTTGAGGGACAACTTGTCCGTACCACGCACCAGTACATCAGCATCCTTAAGCAACCCACCCACCCATGAGATAGCAGCCAACACTTCATTAGCACGGACACGACCATCACTATCGCTGTCTATCAAATCTAGCGTCTTGCTATCAAACTCTATGCCGCGTGTCGGGCAGCTCAATGCAACCCATAACTTCTGATCCAGCTCTTTGAGTGCTAACAGATCAGCTCCCTTATCCAGTTGCACCTGATCGAAGCCGCCTGCGCGAAAAAAATTCCATGAATGCGTAGCTGCCATACCTATCCCCTAATGTTGTTATGTGAGTGAAGAAAACGAAACTAAAAAGAAAAAAATGCGATGATTATACTCAAGCTCGCGACCATCGCTGTCGTATTGAGCTTTGTCATGAAAATCTAGTCTTCGCTGGACACCAAGGTGTAATACGCATGCTCATCCTGCGCCAGATGCTTGCTCAAATAAGGCATAACTTCCTGCAACACGCCATGCAAGGTCCAAGGTGGATTAAGGATGAACATCCCACTGCCATGCATACCAAAGCCTTCCGCACTCGGCTGTTGCACCGTGAGCGCGACATTTAGCCAGCTCTTGACCGGCAGACGCTTGAGATTCTCAGGCAGTTGTTGCGCATCGGCACGTTGCAACTGCGGATACCAGACTGCATACACACCATTGGCGAAACGGTGTAACCCCTCGCCCAAAGCCGTCACCACACGCTGGTAATCCTGCTTCTCTTCATAGGGCGGATCGATCAACACCAACGCACGGCGCGGTGGTGGTGGCAATAATGCCTTGAGCGCACCAAAGCCATCAGCTTGATACATCAACACCTGTGAGCCCTGCCCAGCGAAGTTTTCCTGCAGTAACTCGTGATCTGTGGGATGTAATTCGTAGAGACGTAACTTGTCCTGCGCACGCAGTGTCTCCGATGCCACCAAGGGTGAACCTGGATACAACTTCATCTGTCCATCAGGATTAAGACCCTTCACCAGCGCGACATATTCGGCCAAGGCTGCAGGCAAGTCGTCGCGATCCCACAAACGTGCGATGCCGCTTTCATACTCAGCGTTCTGTGTCGCATAACCACTATCTAGGGAATAGCAACCCGCTCCAGCATGGGTATCGATATACCAATAGGGTTTGTCTTTTTGTCCCAGATAACGCAGCAACTGCATCTCTACAAAGTGTTTTAATACATCGGCATGATTGCCGGCATGGAAGGCGTGGCGGTAACTCAGCATGATTACACGGGGGGAAATTTAAGCAGTTCGTAATTGTGCCATGAGCGCTATCACCCCACACAACATGAATTCACTTTTTTAAGCACAAAACTGGCACAATTAAGGCATGACGACACATACCCCATTGATCGCCAGCATGGAAATCTACTCTAAGATCTTTAGCAACGATGGCTTGTTAATCTGCAACTATCTGTTCGCCTTCATCCTGTTGCGCGCCATCTGGACCGCCCCTTGGAAGAGTTTTCTAAGCAATCATGTGCGCTTCAACGCGCTGATAGGCCTGACGATATGGCTAGCCGCTTTGTGGTTCTTTCCGGTGGGTGTGCGTGAAGGACTCAAGCTGCACCCGCTGGGCGCGACACTATGTTTCCTGATGTTTGATTGGCAAATCGCCACACTCATGTTGAGCGGCATTTTGCTAGGCTCTTTGTATCACCATCACGACAATCTGGTGGTGTTCGGCAACATCGGCCTAGTCATGATTGTCCTGCCCATCGCAGCCAGTTGGTTGGGACTGCGCTTATTCTACCGCTATGGCAGGCCCAACTACTTCGGCTTTGTAATCTGGAACGGCTATACAGTGAGCGCCATGACCATGACACTGTCCGCTCTCGTCAACGGCTGGATCATCCAAGCCAGCGGCACCCAGTCAGCCTTTACCATGCAGAACGTGTACTGGAACTATCTACCCATCCTTATCTCCATAGAATCCGTGCTTACCGGCGCGTTCATCTCAGGCTTCGCTGCTGCCCTTCCCGACTCAGTCACACATTTCGATAAAGATGTCTATTACCCAGAGAAGGGTGATCAGTAGCGTATTGACATCATGAATAGCATACTCATACTACTGATTCCAGTATTAGCCAACTTGCTTGGTGTATATCTTGTTATTGCTAAAATGCGACCTGCTTTTGTGACCATACTGGCAAGCAATTTGGGGGGCTCAGTTCTATTTGGGCTGTTTTTCGCCATTAGGGTGATGTGTTGCTCTGCCGAAACTACTTGGTGGCTGATGCCTTTAGTTTTTGCGCCCTTGGAATATTGGACTAGATTCGGTATCGCTATCATCATGCTGGCAGGGATCATGGCTGTTTGGTCAAAAAGAAAATCCCATCGTCAGTCATCCTAGCTTTGCAATCACCAAAGCACTAAAGATAGGCCGCTCATTACTGCATACATATATTCGTGCAGCTTATGAACTTGTGCCTTCAGCCTAATGCTCGCAACTCCGCCTCGCTGAAACCCGCCGCCCTACGCGCTTCCAGATTAAAGGGACCGCGCAAGATTGGTGCCTCATATTGCAGGGCGAGTTGCGCATAGGTGGTCATAGGTTCCAGACCACGTTGTGTGCACAAATAGGCATACCAGCGATTGCCTATGCTCACATGACCAACTTCATCGCGCAGAATCACATCCATGATCTCGGCCGCTTTGATATCCCCTGCTTGTGCCAGTTTTGCACGTACTTTAGGCGTGGCATCTAAACCACGTGCTTCCATGGTCCTAGGAACGAGTGCGATTCGTGCTAGTACATCGCCACGCGTCTTCTCCGCCATCTCCCATAAACTGTTATGTGCAGGAAAGTCCCCATAGTCATAGCCCAAGGTTTTGAGATGGCTAGCCAACATCGAATAATGCCGTGCCTCTTCATCCGCCACGAGTAGCCAGTCGGTGTAGTAGTCAGGCGGCATATCGGTGTAGCGCCAGACCGCATCCAGCGCCAGATTGATGGCATTGAATTCTATATGTGCCATGGCATGTATAAGGGTTGCGCGTCCTTCTGGCGTCACCATGGACCTGTGTTTCAAGTCTTTAGGCAATACCAACTCAGGACGTGCTGGACGGCCAGGGATAATGTTCGGTGCGACGATGACAGCCGATGTATCCAAGCTCATCTCGCCCGCACTCCAACGACTGACTAGTGCACGAACGTTGCTTACTTTGATGTTGGCATCGGTCTCCACCAGTGCCGCCAAGGCGGCAAATCTCAATTCCTTGTCTTGGTTCATCAATGGCTCTGGGATTGTTCCAGCAGTTCGTTGTAAACAAAGGCCAGCAAGGGTATGGATTGTTGGGGGCTGATATCGACGAACTGCAATCCTATGTCATACAACACGTCTTCCGCCGTATCACCGCTGAGTTCTTGTTGCAGCATCCGTATGATGGCTTTCAATTCAAACCAAGTCTCGATCTCGCCTATCTTCGCCTTGAACTTGAACACAATATGTTGGCCTTTCACACCCGGCGCACTCTTGGAAGTGAGCATTGCGCCGCCCACGCTTAGATTGATGATGGTCGCCGCCACATGAATGGGCTGATCTTCGCAGCGTGTAATCGCCGCCACTAGTCGTACCGAAGCTCGTGCACCTTTACGCACCACCAATGATTTGACTTGTTTTGGGTAGGATAGATGCAAATGCGGATAAGGCGTGTTGGCACTTTTGATCAACTGTGTTTGGAAGGCGAAGGCACTCTTGCCCGAAAAGGTTCTGAACACAAAAGTCTGCCCCTCGCGCATCAGTAGATACTTCCCTTCTTCCATCGGCGTAGACACGATAACACTACGGCCGCGTGCAATACCAATCAGACGGACCGAGTAACGCACATCTCCGCCGCTACTCAGCGACTGTAGCTGTACCATGTCTGCTATCTGGAGATGCGCTTCTTCCAAAATGATGTGTGTACCACTTTGGTCTTCGCCCAGAGTCTTATCATCGGCCATCTTTATTTTCCATCTGGAGTTTCAATCTGAATCATTCTGGTTTGTTCAGCATTGCTTTCAGTCTAGCCAACTTGTCCATACCCTCATTCTTAGTCACGGTCGACACCGCTTCGGCATGTCCGCCTGCGTAAGTCAGTTCGCGCTCAGGCATCTCATCCAGAAAACGACTGGGTTCGCAGGCATACCAATCTTTGCCGCGACGGCGACGATTGCAATAGCTGATCTGCAAGCTGCGCTCGGCACGAGTGATGCCCACGTACATCAATCGCCGCTCCTCCTCTATACCTTTCTCGTCGCTATCGCGGAAAGGCAGGATATCTTCCTCTACGCCAATGATAAATACATGTGGATATTCCAGCCCCTTTGCTGCGTGTAAGGTGGATAACGACACCGCATCCACATCCTGTTCCTTACCTTCCAGCATATTAATGAGCGCAATAGTCTGCACCATATCCAGCAAGGACTTCTCATCAGCTTCAGCCTTACGTTTGATCCATGCAATAAAGTCCTGCACATTCTTCCATTTGCCTTCTGCCTGCCGTGACTCGTGCGAGTCATACAGCCAAGCCTCGTAATTGATAGCACGCAACAATTCGTCCAGCAGTTCGGCACATGGATCTTTATCGGCCCGCTCTTGCAAACGATTAATAAAATTGCAGAACATCATCAGGTCTTTATACTGATGCGGTGACAACAACTCTTCCATCTTATGTTCGAAGGCTGCCGCAAATAGACTGAGATGGCGGCTACCTGCGTAGCTACCAAGTTTCTCTAAGGTGGCGTTACCTACGCCGCGTTTGGGCGTGGTGATAGCACGCACGAAAGCGGGGTCATCATCGGTGTTCGCCAACAGACGCAGATAGGACACGATGTCCTTGATCTCCGCTTTATCGAAAAAGGAGGTACCGCCACTCACCGTATAAGGGATGCGCTGGGCGCGTAGCTGCTCCTCAAACACCCGCGACAGATAGTTGCTGCGATACAGGATGGCGTAATCGTTGAAGCGCGTACGATGCTCAAACTTATGCGCCAATAACTTCATCACCACACTTTCGGCCTCATGCTCATCATCTTTGGCGGCGTAGATGCGTACCGTGTCACCTATGCCATGCTCACTCCATAACTTCTTCTCGAACACTTTGGTATTGTGATTGATAAGGTGGTTGGCGACGGTGAGAATGCGCTGCGAGGAGCGATAGTTCTGCTCCAGTTTGATGACTTTTAGATTACTGAAATCAGTACGTAAGTTATGCAGATTCTCTATGCTCGCGCCTCGCCAAGCATAGATGGCTTGATCATCGTCACCGACAGCGGTGAAGGCTGCACGCTTACCTGCCAGCAATTTGGTAAGTTGATATTGGCAGTCGTTGGTGTCCTGGTACTCGTCTATCAATAAATAGCGCAGCTTCTGTTGCCAGCGAGACAATGCCTCTGGGTGTTGTTTAAATAATTCGACCGGCAAATGGATGAGGTCATCAAAATCAACAGCCTGATAGGCGCGTAATGTCTCCTGATAACGGCCATAGATACGTGCATGCACCTTCTCTTCTTCGCTCTTCACGTTTTCAAGTGCAGCGTACGGTGTGATGAATGCGGACTTCCAATTCGAGACCTGTGTCTGAAGATCGCGCAACTCCTGCTTATCACCCGAGTTAGTCAGCTCACTCAATATCTTCCACACATCACTGGAATCAAGGATGGAGAATTTTGGCTTGTAGCCCAACAATCCCCCCTCGGCACGCAGAATATTCATACCCAATGAATGGAAGGTACTGACCACGAGCCCCTTGGCCTGCTTTCCCTGCAACAAGCTACCCACGCGTTCACGCATCTCGTTGGCGGCTTTATTGGTAAAGGTGATGGCGGCGACATTGCGCGCCTCATAGCCACACTCTTGGACCAGATAGGCGATTTTGTGCGTGATGACACGGGTCTTGCCACTCCCCGCGCCCGCCAGTACCAGCAGCGGCCCATCCAGATAGGTCGCCGCTGCTCGTTGTACAGGATTGAGTTTACTTAACATGTACTACTACCGCTCATTGCACGATCTCTTCAACCTTGATGAAGATGTTGCGTTGTTCGCTGCTTTGCGAACTGCTGCGCCCCAGCAATGTGCCGCCGGTCGTTTCCTGCTGTTGCGAGAGGCCCCCCATTTCCATCCACTCACCCAATCGCCCGCTGAGGGTAGTGCTTGCATGTTGCACCTCGGCTTGAGGGTAATTGCCCTGCATTGAAGAGAGGGAATCGTTCTGGGTGTCAATCTGCAGTGTCACTCTATCGCCACGTAGGCGTGGACGCACATAAAAGCCGCTGCTGACTTCCTGGAATTGAGTCTGCTCCACCACCTCGGTCCCCCAAGGGCGTTGAATAACCTGACGTTGTGGCACAGCCACGCTCTGCCCCACACGCACAAAGGCTTGGCCGCCTTCTATGACCTGCACTTGCTGCGTCTTGTGGTCTTGCTTACGTCCTTCACTGCTATCGATACGCGCATTGAGTCTATCGTTGCCTTGCTGGACTTGTACGTTCAGTCCGCTTTGATTAGCCGTACTAGGCACACTGATACGCCCTGTATTGCCTATACCTACCGAGCCAGATAGCTCGGCCATACGTGCCAAAGTTTCCCTATCCACATCCTGAATGACACTAATACGCAAGCGACGCGGTGAGGTATCGATGCTGTCCAATACCTGCTTGATTTGTTCCAAATTGCGAGGCGAAGTACGCACAATCAATTGGTAATCCATACCGCTCACGGAACCATCCACATCCAGCAGGGGGCGGATGATGGGCATAACTTCAGCGGCGCTGCGATGCTTGAGTTGGATGATCTCCAGATCGTGCGCCCACACCGAGTTCAGGCTGGTCAACAGCAACATTAGCGCCACTAATAGATTACGCATATTCCCACCTTGGATTTACAAACTTGAGCAGCTTACATTATAGTCAAGCTATGAAACTCTTCCTGACACTCGTCATTTTCTTACTAACCGCCTGCTCTTCGCCCGAACCACGTGCGTATGCGAGCGATTCCATTGCGCGCTACTCTTTCGATTCCACCGACATCACCCGTTATGCAGATAGCATGATAGGTGTGCCCTATCGCTACGGCGGTAGTAGCCCATACAGTGGGTTTGATTGTAGCGGTCTAGTGAGCCACGTTTTTCGTCATGTCGCAGGCATCTCCCTGCCGCGAAGTAGCCATGAGATCAGTCGACACGGCATAAGTGTCAGCAAAAATAATCTACAACCAGGTGATCTGGTGTTCTTCAATACACTACGTAAAAAATTCTCACATGTGGGTATCTATATGGGAAACGATCGATTCATCCATGCACCTAGCAGTGGCGGCAGAGTACGCTTAGACGAGATGGATAAAACCTATTGGCGCAAGTCATACAACGGCGCCCGGCGGATTCAGTGAGCCTGCTTGCGGGCTGTCTTAATGGCCTGTGCCAGTTGCAAGACTGACATCGCATAGAAATCACTGTTGTTGTACTTGGTGATGACATCAAAATTATTGAATGCCAGCCAGAATTCCTTCCCGTCCGAGATAGTAAAATCCACTAGTCTGGCCTGTAGATCTGCATCTATGAAACGCTCGGCAAGCACACCATCAGCCTGCCATTGCTCAACCGTTCTCGGTGTCAGGGTATCCCCAATACAAGATTGATCGCTGACTTTGGCCAACACCGCCACCGGTTGATGTGCAATCCAGCCATATGCCTTCATATAGTTGGCGACACTGCCGATTGCATCCCTATCCTCGTGCAACAGATCGATCTTGTGGTTACCGTTGTAGTCAATGGCATAGTTGCGGTAACTGCTAGGCATGAATTGAGGTATTCCCAAGGCGCCTGCGTAAGAACTACGCACCGCTAATAGATCAAACTCTTGTTCCCGTGCCAATATCAGATAGTTTTCCAACTCACTGCGAAAGAATGGAGCGCGACGCGGATAGTCGAAGGCCAAAGTAGTCAGTGCATCGATAGTGCGAAATGAACCCGCGTTCCGACCGTATATAGTCTCTACGCCTATAATGGCAACGATGATCTCTTCTGGGACGCCATATTGCTTGCTCGCCCTTTGCAGAGTTGGAAGATACTTATCCCAGAAAGCCACCCCAAACTTAACACGTTTAGCATTGACGAAAGCAGCGCGATATTCCATCCAAGGCTTTATAGTCGCAGGCTTGGTAATCGCCTCTATGATTTCAGGCTTATGCTGGGCGTGGTCGAACAGATTTTTCAGTTCATCACGCTTGAACTGGTGTTTAACGACCATTTCGTCAATGAATTCGGGGATACCTGGCAACTCGACGGCATGAACCGCAGAAACGACCAAGCAATAAAAAAGCGCAGCAGCGCAGGTAAGGATTGCTTTCATAGGTGGAGTATTCTACCTGAAGCTCGACAGCCTGCCTCATCTGCAGTAAATTTCGCCCTCATTTGAAAACAGAAAGTTAAGTACCATGTCAAATCCCACAAAACACCACCCTCTTATCATCTTGGGCTCTGGTCCAGCCGGTTACACAGCCGCAGTCTATGCTGCGCGTGCCAACCTGAATCCGGTACTGATTACAGGTATGGCGCAAGGTGGTCAATTGATGACCACCACCGAAGTGGACAACTGGCCTGCCGATGCAATGGGCGTTCAGGGTCCGGATCTGATGGCACGCTTTCAGCAGCACGCTGAACGTTTCAACACTCAAATGGTATTCGACCACATCCATACCGCAAAGCTGCAACAAAAGCCATTCATGCTCATTGGTGATGCTGGCAGCTACACCTGTGACGCATTGATCATCTGTACTGGTGCATCAGCTCAGTACTTAGGCCTGCCTTCAGAAGAAGCATTCATGGGTCGCGGTGTTTCCGGCTGTGCTACCTGCGATGGCTTCTTCTATCGCAACCAAGATGTAGCGGTCATCGGCGGTGGAAATACGGCTGTCGAAGAAGCGTTATATCTGGCGAATATCGCCAAGCACGTGACCTTGGTACATCGCCGTGAAACCTTCCGTGCCGAGCGCATCATGGTCGACCACCTAATGGAAAAAGTCGCAGAAGGCAAAATCACGCTGCAATTGAACCAGACATTAGATGAAGTATTAGGCGATTCTAGTGGCGTGAACGGTATGCGTATCAAGCATGCGCAGACGGGTGAGAAAAAGGACATTGCTCTGCAAGGTGTATTCATCGCTATCGGACACAAGCCCAATACCGATATTTTCGCTGGACAACTGGAAATGCTTAACGGTTACATCCAAACGCGCGGCGGCTCACTAGGCAATGCCACTGCCACGAGCATTTCTGGTGTATTCGCAGCGGGCGATGTGCAAGACCAAATTTACCGCCAAGCTGTCACCAGTGCGGCAACAGGCTGTATGGCCGCACTGGATGCAGACAAATACCTCGCTAATCTGAAAAAATAATTGTCTGCACACAATCCAGATGATGAAGAGGCTGCACTGTTCCGTGCGGCCTTGGTTGGGGTAGAACCCATCCCCACCCCCAATCGTGTCGATCTCAAACCCACGCCACGTCGTGCACACCTAAACAATTCAGCATCTACTGCTACAGTCACTGACATTCTGTCAGACAGAGACGACGCTTCCCCACCTAACGAGTATCTCAGTAATGGCTTGTCGCGCATGACTTTGCGCAAATTACGCCGCAACTTTTGGACTATCCATGCCACATTAGACTTACACGGCCTCACTAGCGATCAAGCTCGCGTGACACTGCAAGCCTTCTTACTACAGGCTCAACAACAAAACGGGCGGTGCGTCTTAGTGATCCATGGCAAAGGCATGAACAGTGCCAGCGGAGAAGCGATACTCAAGACACGAACACGCAACTGGCTGATGCAACTTTCAGGGGTTTTGGCTTACTGTGATGCCACACTGGAATTAGGAGGTTCGGGTGCGGTATTGATTCTGCTGAGGAGCGTAGCTACTGAACCGAGTTAACCCTTGGGCTTATTACTCATGACATACATCATGTACTCGAAAAACACTTGGCACCAATCCTGATCATTGTCTTTCAATGAGTTGAGCAGATTCTTGACCTCTGATGCTGGCCAATTACGATTGTATGAAACGAGCATATCTTCAGAATAAGTCTCTATACTGTCATTCAAGCGGTTCGCCATACGACTGATGCCGTCGAACATGATGACCAAATCCTTATCTGAATCAATCTCAGCAGTCAAATCACCATAGACTTTGGGATTTTGCTTGGTGAACTCGATAAATTTTGTCAGCACGTAAAAGAATTCGCCTTTGTTGTCCTTGTTGACGGGGTCACCCAACTGGAACGGCAACACGGAAAGTTCCAACCAGTAGTATCCCAGCTTGGGATTTCTATGTTTGGACACACCGATGTGACCATTACGTGCTTTAGCACGTTTGATGAAATCTTCCAGCAATAATTTTTCCGAGGGGCGCGTGGCAATGTCTTTGCCTTCCAACAAGGAAGGTCTTACCATGAAAAAATCTGGGAAGTCGCTATAAAGCTTGCCTGAATGATTGTGATCGCGATAATAACTATTGAATACCTTCAGGACATGTTCGTCATTCTTTTGTGTATCGAAAAACTTCTCGTGAGATGACTTTCTTTGTGCCATGACTATGTATTTGCCTTTATCGGTTTAATTAGCTTTTTTTTATAGGCTGAGATACGTATTTATTTTTACAAGCCTCACCCATAATGATACTCTGATTGAGGTAGACTTGTCTCCTCAATTGAACGTTCTACGTAAGAATTTCGCTTACATACCCAAGGGAAATAGAGATGAATAAATATTTGCTCATACTGCTTATATTCACTGCTGGTAATGTACATGCCACTGCAACTAAATGGATAGACGAACAGGGTAATGTCCATTACTCCGACATGCGTCCACCGACAACTGCGAAATCCCAACAAATATTAAATACACCAGAGCAGGCAGAAACTGCAGCCTCTAGTGTTCCTACAACGGATAAAGCCACCGTTAAAGATGCTGCTAGCAAAAAGGCGGCCGCTGAAAAAGAAAAGCAGGAAGCTGAACTCAAAGCCCTGAATAAAACCAATTGCGCGGCAGCAAAGCAGAATCTGGCGAACTTGAAAGATGGGATGCGCATCGCCGTAATTGACCCAACTAGCGGAGAGCGCGCCTATATGGATGACGAGCAACGTGCCAAGAATGTAGAACAAGCACAGCAGCAAATCACAAAATTCTGCCAGTAAATTAAATTAGCTATGCGACGATTTGTTCGTCGCGCATCCTTAATGCCTCTTCGATGTCCACGGTCACAACCTTGGACACGCCTTTCTCCTGCATGGTCACGCCTATCAATTGCTCTGCCATCTCCATCGCAATTTTGTTGTGACTGATAAAGACAAATTGAGTCTGTTCAGACATCTTCTTGACCAATTTACATAGACGCTCAGTGTTGCTGTCGTCCAACGGCGCATCTACCTCGTCCAACAGACAAAACGGAGCCGGATTCAATTGGAATAATGAGAACACCAGCGAAATAGCAGTCAATGCCTTCTCGCCACCTGACATCAAATGGATAGAGCTGTTCTTCTTACCTGGAGGCTGCGCCATTACTTGTACACCACTATCTAATATCTCTTCACCCGTCAGCACTAGACGTGCCTCGCCACCACCAAACAAGATAGGGAACATTTGTGCCAGATGCTCGTTCACCTTATTGTAGGTATCCATCAATAGTTCACGTGATTCCTTGTCAATACGGCGGATCGCATCTTCAAGTGTCTCCATCGCCTCGTTCAGATCCAATGCCTGTGCATCCAGATAGACCTTACGTTCGGTAGCTGTTTGCAACTCTTCCAAGGCCGCCAAATTGACGGCGCCCAAAGCTTCGATATCACTTTGCAAACGTGTCAATTCTGCTTGTAAACTGTTCACTTTGAAATTACCCGCTTCCAGCAGAGGCATCAGAGCTTCCTCATCAACGCCCTGCAACTGTTCTGACCACTGTTCAAAGTGCAAGCGTGCTTCTTGTTCCTTAAGCGTCAACTCACTGAGCTTATCGCGTAATGGAGTCAGTGCATGTTCGCCACTCATACGCGCCTGCTCCAACCTTTGCAGGCTAACGGTCGCATGTTCCAAGCTGTTACGTGCTTCTCCAAGTGCCAGCTCGGTCACTTGTCTTGCCTGCAGTGCCTGCTGTAATTGCATCTGCACATCAACATCCGCACTACTGTTCAACTCCTCATCCAAGCCGATGAGATTGAATTCCAATTGTGAAAGCGTCGCCGCTGCCTGCTCTATACCTCGCTGCAGATCGTTGATCTTCTCTTTGCAGGTGTTATCGAAATAGCGTGCTTCTTGCAGTGCATGCTGCGCTTGTTGGGCGCGACTTCTTTGTTCTCGCAGGGTCATATCCGCCGTATTGGCATGACGCTGTGCCTCATCGATACGCGAGAAGAATGCGGCATGATGTTCACGCAGATCAGCCAGTTGTTCTTCAACGACCTGGATTTGCATCTGCTCACTCAGCAATAGCTCCGCCATCTCAGCCATCTCTTGGTCGATCTGCAGCACGCGCTCAGCACTGCGTTCCGCCGCCTGAGTGAGCTTGAGGATATTCATCTGCAGACCATGCAAACGCTGCTGCATCTCATTGCCCGCATTGCGTAGCGGCGCAATCTTGATTTCTATGTCTTGATATTGTTGCTCAGCTGCCATCAGATGCTCACGCACCGCCGCGACATCGGCATGTTGTCCTTGCGCTACTGTCTGCAACTGCTCGATCTCTCTTTGCCTTGCGAGCACACCATGTGTGTGACTATCAGGCGCATGGAAAGTCACACTGTGGGCGGCAAACAGATGCCCTTGCGGCGTGACCAGACTGGCACCCACAGGCAACTGAGCTCGTAGCCGCTGCGCTTCTTGTTGATCGGCAACCGCATAGACCTGATGCAACCAATCCTGGATAGCGGGCATCACACGCGCATCATGACAGCGCACATAATCAAGCAATGGTTTATAGCTATTCGGCATGGACGCTACAGCTTGTAACTGACCATCACTAATCAGCAGCGTCAGCTTAGCCGGCGGTGCATCCTCCCAAACTGGAGCATCCTGCATAGAGATGGCATTGATACGTTCACGCAGCACGGCTTCCAGCGCATCTTCCCATCCGTCATCGATCTGTATCGATTGCCACAAACGAGGCAAGTTTTCCAAACCATGACCTTGCAACCAAGCACTCAGCGCCTTGTCGTTATCTAGTTGTGCTTGCAATTGCTGCAAAGCGTGTAGACGCGCCTCGGTCTGCGCAACCGTACGTTCAGATTGTTGCAAGACGGCACGCACCTCGCGGCGCTGCTCATCTGCCTGCGGCAAGCGTTCCAACAGGTTTGCCAACTCTTCTGCAGCCAAGCTGCGTTCAACTTCCAACTCGGCAGCCTCTTGCTGCGCTTGCGGCAAAGCTCCGCCATCCGTGCGCGGCAGATTATCTTTCTCCAGCAGCAAACGAGTACGTCGCGCATCCAACTGCTGCACATTGCGTTGCAGATTGGCACGTTGCGTATCGGCTATTTGCAGTTGCTGTTGCACTTGCAATTGTTCGCGTTGTACTTCGTGGAAGCGTTGTTGCGCTTGGGTCGCTGCTTCCTCTGTGGCCGGCAGACGCTCGGCCTCCATCTCGGCATTTTGTTCACACTCGCCCAACTTAACCACTGCACCTTCTTGCTGACGTTGCCAGTGTTCAAGCAACGATTGGGTACCACTACGCTGACTATGCTGTTGCTCTATGTGTTTTTTGGCTTGGCTGATCTGCAAGGCAAGACGCTGGCGTTGTGTCGCGGCATGCGCGATTTGTTGCTCCAAGCGCGCGATCTCAGCATTGGCGCTATAGAACTCACCCTGCTTGACGTGCAAGGTATCGGACAACTGGTAATGACCGCTGCGTGCTGCTTCCAACTGACTCTCAAGCTCGCGCAACTGCGCGGTCTGCGCTTCCAACTCGGTGCGCGTCTTTTCAGTCACTTGTTGATAACGCACACGTTGAGCTTGTGCATCTTGTTTCTTCAACAGCCAAAACAGTTTTTGCGAAGTATCGCGATGTGCTTCCAAGGCTCGATATTGCTTTGCGACTTCAGCCTGCGCACCCAGATGAAGCAACTGTTTATCCAACTCTTGCAGGATGTCTCCCACGCGCAGTAAGTTGTCGCGAGTATCAGCGATACGCAGCTCGGTCTCGCGTCTGCGGTCACGGTACTTTGATACACCAGCAGCTTCTTCTAGGAAGATGCGCAATTCTTCAGGTTTCGCCTCGATGATGCGCGAGATCATGCCCTGCTCGATGATGGCGTAGGCACGCGAACCCAGACCCGTTCCTAAGAAAATGTCGGTCACATCCTTGCGGCGTACTTGCTGGTTATTGATGTAATAAGTGGAGTCACCATCGCGCCTCAACACGCGCTTGATGGCAATCTCGGCATAGGTGGACCACTGCCCGACGGCCTTGCCTAGGGCATTATCAAACACCAGTTCCACACTGGCACGAGACACCGGTTTGCGCTTGCTGGAGCCGTTGAAGATGACGTCCTGCATGGTCGCACCGCGTAAGGCTGAAGCCTTGGATTCACCCAATACCCAGCGCAAAGCGTCAATGACATTGGACTTGCCGCAACCATTAGGCCCGACCACGCCGACCACTTGTCCAGGCAGGGCGATATGTGTGGGATCGACAAAGGATTTGAATCCGGCCAACTTGATATGGGAAAGGCGCAATTGAACGACCACAGAAGTTATAATGCGCGCCATTCTAACCGAAGCGAGACACCTCACCAAATGACGACGCAAGCCAATAAATCGCTAGAGACTTTCCCTAATCCCCACCCTCATCGCGACTACCACATCCACATGGAAATTCCCGAATTCACCTGTTTGTGCCCCAAGACCGGACAGCCTGATTTCGCCACCCTGACTCTGGATTACATCGCCGATCAAAAGTGCGTGGAACTCAAAAGCCTAAAGTTATACATGTGGTCGTTCCGCGAAGAAGGACACTTCCACGAAGACATGACCAACATCATCCTTAATGATTTGGTCGCTGCGACTCAACCACGCTTCATGCGCCTCACCGCCAAGTTCTATGTGCGCGGCGGCATCTTTACCAACGTCATCGCCGAACACCGCCAAACTGGCTGGCAACCTGCACCTTTCGTAGAACTCAGCCAGTTCAGCGCTCAGTCGAATACGCGCGGCTAGATGTTCCTCGGAATAGATTTCGGCACTACAGGCGCTAGGGCATGCGCGGTGGCTACTGATAAATCTATCCAGTGGGAACATGCACTCGCATACCAGGATGCGAACCGACAAAGCGCCTCAGACTGGCGTGATGCCTTGTATGTGCTACTGGATGCAATGCCAAAAAGTATTTCATCCGAGCTACGCGGCATCGCCATTGATGGCACCTCGGGCACGGTGTTGCTGTGTGATGCACAGCTAGAACCCATCTCACCTACTCTGTTTTACAACGACCCACGTGCCAAAAGTGAGGCGTCAAGATTACGTGATTGCGCATCTGCAAACAACATGGTCTCAACCGCAACTTCAGGCTTGACCAAGTTTTTTTGGCTCACCGAACGTTATCCTAATGCGCGATACTTTCTGCATCAGGCCGATTGGCTCACCGCACTACTCAGCGGCCAAGCCGGCATCAGTGATTATCACAATGCCCTTAAGACTGGCTACGACGTTGGATCGTTATGCTGGCCAGAGTGGCTCATGGCGATGCCGCATACACAATTACTGCCACGTGTGATCGCACCAGGCACTGTCATTAGCGCTATCAAGCCTGATATTGCGTCACGATATAGCATCAGTGAGAGTTGCCTGATCCATGCAGGCACGACAGACAGCAACGCGGCCTTCATGGCCAGCGATGTACACGAGACAGGTATAGGTGTCACCGCCTTGGGAACGACTTTAGTGTTAAAGCAACTTTCCGAACGACGTATAGATGCCCCTGAGTACGGCATTTACAGCCATAAGTACGGAGATTTGTGGCTGGTGGGCGGTGCTTCAAATGCAGGAGCAGGTGTGCTCAGAGAGTATTTTGATGATGCACAACTGCTGAGCTTGAGTGCCCAGATCGATCCCGACATTGACAGCCGCTTAGATTACTACCCGCTTAGCAAAGCTGGCGAACGCTTCCCCATCAACGATGCCAACCTACAACCTCGACTCACGCCGCGCCCTGCTGATAATGCAGCATTTTTACATGGGCTGTTACAAGGATTGGCAAGCATCGAGGCGGCGGGTTATGCCAAATTGGCACAATTGGGTGCACCACCCCTGCAGCGAGTATTGAGTAATGGCGGCGGTGCAAAGAATTTGGTGTGGCAACTGATGCGCGCACGCATCCTAGGCGTACCTGTGGCGACGAGTACACACACACAAGCTTCATATGGATCTGCGTTAATGGCGCTAGGCAATGACGAGAATACTTAGGGATAACGTTTCTGAGCCCATGTCCCAAAATGCCAAATTGGCATCATTTACTTGTATCTCGTGGTGCGTTTTCTAGAATATAATTTGCCCATTGAAGCGCTTTCTGGTATTAAAGCGGACTTTATTTTTTTATCTGTTGGAGAAGTGCAATGCCGGTACAGTCACAAAAAGCCGCCACCCCCTACAAAGCTAAAAAAGGGGAGGAATACATGAACCCCAAGCAACTCGCCCATTTCCGCGAGATTATGAACAACATCAAGGCTGAGTTGGGTCAGGATATAGACCGCACGGTGCACACCATGCAAGAAGAAGCGACTGCTTTTGCCGATCCTAATGACCGCGCCACCCAAGAGTCGGACATGAGCTTGGAACTGCGCAACCGCGACCGCGAACGCAAGCTGATCAAGAAGATTGATGAGATGCTGTCTAAAATAGAGTCTGGTGAATATGGATACTGCGACAACTGCGGTATCGAGATTGGTCTAAACCGACTGGAAGCTCGCCCTACTGCGACACTTTGCATAGATTGCAAAACATTGGACGAAATTAGAGAAAAGCAAGTCGCCAAATAAAGCAGTACCTAGAGCAATAAGCAGTATGAATACAAAAAGAGGACGCAAATCATGCGCCCTCTTTTTTTAACTGCGTAATGCCTCCGTATCGAGCAGCCTAAGCTACAGCAGTTGTATGATGCGCAAAACTGCTGCGGAGGAAGCGAACTTGAATTTTTTGGCACATGCACTACTGGCTGGTGATCAGCCTGCTTTGATTGTGGGTGGCGTCACAGGAGATTGGGTCAAAGGAACCTTACCTGGGGCCTTACCCAGCGATTTGGCGCGTGGCGTGGCCCTGCACCGCGCCATAGACAGCTATGCAGAGACCAACCCCGCCTTCTGTCGCAGTCGTGCCCGCTTCTCACCACAACGCCGTCGCTATGCAGGCATCTTGGTCGATATATTCTATGACCACCTCCTCGCCCAGAACTGGACCACCCTGCACCACCAACCCTTGCATACCTATTCCTCACTCGTCTATGGATTAATAAAAGCCCGACTACAGGATCTACCGACTGATACTTATCGCGCATTGCAAATGATGGCGCGCGAGGATTGGTTGTCCAGTTACGCTCATATAGATGGTATTACAGACGTGCTGCAACGCATGTCGCACCGCGCCCGTCAGCCCAACCCCTTGGCATATGGGGAGCAAGAATTCCTAGCCAATATCGATGGATTCACAAATGATTTCGAGGAATGGCTAGTCGCCACCCAGGAGTTTGCCAAAAACTGGCGAGAGACAACTAATTAGGTTTCTCATGGTGGTGTTTGGAGCGCAACGTCTCAACAACAATAAAAAAGCCCCGCCTATCACTAGGCGGGGCTTTCTACTTAAAAGCTTACTGTGCGTCTGGGGTACTTGGAGCAGCAACAGGGGCAGGAGCAGGAATCAAAGCCTTCATGCTCAGCTTCATACGTCCCTTGTCATCCAACTCCAACAGCTTGACCTTCACGACTTGGCCTTCTTTTAGGTGATCGGTCACTGCTGCAACACGCTCGTGAGCGATCTGCGAGATATGCAACAAACCATCCTTACCAGGCAAGATGTTGATCAATGCACCAAAGTCCAACAACTTAACAACTGGGCCTTCGTAGACTTTGCCGACTTCCACGTCCGCCACGATGTCGCTGATGCGCTGTTTAGCCAATGCACCACCTTCGCTGCTCACGCATGAGATAGTGATGTTACCAGTGTCATCGATATCGATAGTCGTACCTGTCTCTTCGGTCAGTGCACGAATCACGGCACCGCCCTTACCGATCACATCACGAATCTTGTCAGGACTAATCTTCATCTTGATCATGCGTGGTGCAAACTCTGAAACTTCAGTACGTGCAGTAGGCATAGACTCCTTCATCAGAGCAAGGATGTGCATACGGCCTTCACGTGCTTGTATCAGCGCCGCCTGCATGATTTCTTTGGTGATGCCATTGATCTTAATGTCCATTTGCAGAGCGGTCACACCGGTCTCAGAACCTGCCACCTTGAAGTCCATATCACCCAGATGATCTTCATCACCCAGAATATCGGTCAACACTGCAAAACGGTTACCGTCTTTAATCAAACCCATCGCGATACCAGCTACATGCGCCTTGAGGGGCACGCCAGCATCCAGCAGTGACAAGCAACCACCACATACCGACGCCATAGAACTGGAACCGTTGGATTCAGTGATTTCAGACACAACACGCACCGCATAGCCAAAATCTTCAACGCTAGGCAATACCGCCACCAGCGCGCGCTTAGCCAAACGACCATGACCAATCTCGCGACGTTTAGGCGTACCGACACGACCAGTTTCGCCTGTGGAGTATGGAGGGAAGTTGTAATGCAGCATGAAGCGGTCTTCGTATTCACCCTGCAAACCATCGATCTTTTGCGAATCACGGATGCTGCCCAATGTCGCCACCACGATGCCTTGTGTCTCACCACGCGTGAACAATGAAGAACCATGGGTGCGTGGTAACACGCCGTTACGGATAGTGATAGGACGCACTGTACGTGTGTCACGACCATCAATACGAGGTTCGCCGCTGAGGATTTGGCCGCGCACAATCTTGGCTTCCAATGCGCTGAACAAGTCGTTGATCTGATTCTTCTCTACGTCCGCGAACTCTGCCGAGATCGCGGCGATTACTTCGCTCTGGATTGCAGAGAGCGCGACTGTACGTTCTTGCTTAGAGCGGATTGCATAAGCCTGCTGCAAAGACGCATCCGCCAGTGCCGCGATACGTGCGATCAGTGCTTCGTTCTTCGCGGGTGCGACCCAATCCCATTCGTCCTTGCCAACAGCTTCTGCCATCTCGTTGATTGCATTGACCACAGCTTGCATCTGTTCGTGGCCATAGACCACTGCACCCAACATGATCTCTTCCGACAACTGTTTCGCTTCTGACTCCACCATCAACACAGCACGGTCTGTACCTGCAACGACCAAGTCCATCAAAGATGTCTTGAGTTCTGTCGAGGTTGGATTGAGCAAATATTTTCCATCAGCATAGCCCACACGCGCCGCGCCTATAGGACCGTCGAAAGGAATACCAGAAATGGCTAATGCAGCGGATGCACCAATCATCGCAGGGATGTCGGAATCGATCTCAGGATCAGATGACATCACAGTCGCAACAATCTGCACTTCGTTGTAGAAACTTTCCGGGAACAAGGGACGCAAAGGACGATCAATCAAACGTGAAGTCAGGATCTCTTTCTCGCTAGGACGGCCTTCGCGCTTAAAGAAACCGCTAGGAATTTTACCCGCAGCATAAGTACGCTCTTGATAATCCACAGTCAGTGGGAAGAAGTCTTGCTCTGGCTTGGCATTTTTTCTACCAACCACAGTGACCAAAACTGTCGTGTCACCCAGGCTCACCATAACAGCGCCTGTCGCTTGACGAGCAATCTCGCCAGTCTCGATAGTCAGTTGATGATTGCCGTAAGCGAATGATTTTTTATAGTGACTCAAGATAACCCCTTTGGACTTTGATTGTCAGGCATGACATGACGCGGCAGTGCGTCAAAAACAGGACAGGCTAAAACAACTCGGGCCGCTATCGCGACCCGGCTTGCAACACAATTACTTACGAATCGAGAGGCGTTCAATCAGTGTGCGATAGCCCGCATCGTTTTCGCGCTTGAGGTAATCAAGCAGCTTACGACGACGGCTAACAAGGCGCAGCAAACCACGACGTGAGTGATGGTCTTTGCTATTGCTCTTGAAATGCTCTGTCAGGTAGGTGATGCGCGCTGTGATCAAAGCAACTTGCACTTCTGGGGAACCAGTGTCGCTCTGTGCGCGTTGAAAGTCCGTAACGATTTGCGCTTTTTGCGCGGCTGTAATTGCCATTGGTTTAACACTCCTAAAAAAAGTTGCGCATTCTAACCCTGAATGCTGTTATTACTCAACCCCAATTTGTGGGGAAACTATAGTCGCGGCCTGTTTGGCCAGACTGGACAGCAACCGTTCAGGTGCAAGACGCCTTCCTTGCAACAAACCGACCCCCGCAAAACCCTGCGGACCATACAAACACACCCTGCCATCAGGTAGCCCAGTATCTAGTCCTAATCGCTGCCCTTGAGCCATGCGTTTGATTTGTACCTCATCCAACGTTAACTTGGGCATGGTGGGCATCAGACTGTCTACTGGCATCAGACATACCAGTCGCTGTTCTTCTGTCATTTCACTCAATTGATCCAGAGTATATGCAGCCTTCAAATCAAGATGAGCAATGCCAGTGCGGCGCAAAGCGGTCAGATGCGCACCGCAACCTAACGCTGCACCTATATCCTCACCTAGCGTCCTGATGTAAGTCCCTTTGCTGCAACGCACACTGATATCCAACTCAAGTCCGTTGAAACCATGCAGTACCAACTCATGTATCACCACGTCACGTAACTCGCGCTCTATGGTCTCGCCATTGCGTATGTACTCGTACAGCGGCTTCCCTTGATGCTTAAGCGCACTATACATGGGCGGCAATTGCTGTATTGGTCCGCGGAATTTGGAAAGTACAGCTTGCACTTGCTCAAGCGTAACTTCCACTTCACACCTAGCCAGTACTTCACCTTCAGCATCACCCGTCGTCGTCGTCTGTCCCAAACGCACAGTGCTACGATAACCCTTGTCCGCATCGAGTAAAGCATAGGCAAACTTAGTCGCCTCACCAAAGCAGATTGGCAACAAACCTGTCGCCAAAGGATCCAAGGTACCTGTATGTCCAGCCTTTTCAGCTTGGAATACACGTCGCACCTTTTGCAACGCATCATTGGAACTTAGTTCCAATGGCTTATCGAATAACAAAACACCGTCTAATGGACGGTAGCTACGTGCCATGATGCTTAATCGTTAGATTCGGACAAATCGGTAGAGTCCGCATTCAGCTTATCGCTAGCAACAGCTTTATCGATCAAATTAGACAGATGACTACCACGCTCTACAGATGCATCGTAGACGAAATGTAATTGCGGCATGATGCGCAGCTTCAAACTACGTGACAATTGACTGCGTAGAAATCCACTAGCCCTATCCAAACCCTCTTGTGCCTCAGCATGCTTACCATCCAAGCGCGTGAAGAATATCTTGGCATGAGAATAATCTCCTGCCACCTCTACCCCCGTAATGGTCACCAGTCGCACACGCGGATCATTAATCTCCAGACGAACCAACTCAGCAACTTCACGCTGCATCTGCTGGGCTACTCTATCTGTTCTCGCATAATTCGCCATGTGATTAAAGTGCGCGCGCGACTTCGATGATCTCGTACGCTTCCAGCTTGTCGCCAACCTCTAGGTCGTTGAAACCCTTCAATGACAGACCACATTCAAAGTTGTTTTTGACTTCCTTGACGTCATCTTTGAAACGTTTCAGAGAATCTAGCTCACCATCGTGTATCACCACGTTGCCACGCAGTACGCGAACCTTGGCACCACGCTTGACGATACCGTCCAGTACCATACAACCGGCGATAGTACCAATCTTGGAAACGGTGAATACCTGACGAACTTCAACCATACCCATGACGCTCTCACGCTTCTCTGGCGCCAACATACCGGACAATGCCGCCCTGATCTCGTCGACCATTGCATAAATAATGTTGTAGTAACGGATATCCACACCAGAAGACTCAGCCAACTTACGGGCAGCAGCATCAGCACGTGTGTTAAAACCAATGACGATGGCCTTAGAGGCTAATGCCAAGTTGATATCGGACTCAGTGATTGCACCCACACCACCGTGGATTAGGTTGACCTTCACCTCGTTAGTGGAAAGCTTCTGCAGTGATTGCGCAATCGCCTCCGAAGAACCTTGTACGTCAGATTTGACAATCAGTGACAGAGTGCGCACTTCACCCTCCGCCATTTGCTCGAACATATTCTCTAGCTTAGCCGCTTGCTGTTGAGCCAATTTCACACCACGGTATTTACCCTGACGGAACAATGCGATTTCACGTGCACGTTTCTCATCGGTCAATACCATCAACTCTTCGCCTGCGCTTGGCACTTCAGAAAGACCCTGTATCTCAACTGGAATAGAAGGGCCAGCTTCGTTGATCGCCTTGCCATTCTCATCCAACATCGCACGTACACGTCCAAACACAGAACCAACCAAGACCGCATCACCGC
Organism: Burkholderiales bacterium; assembly: GCA_038327315.1. Lineage (GTDB taxonomy): Bacteria > Pseudomonadota > Gammaproteobacteria > Burkholderiales > Gallionellaceae > Gallionella. The sequence goes on from JBBQKX010000001.1 coordinate 27,646, forward strand.
GCTTCATCGTCCCCGACTGTACCAATACGGTTGCGACAGGTCCCTTACCCTTATCCAGACGAGCTTCAATAACCAGCCCTTTAGCATTGCTAGCACGAGGTGCTTTCAATTCCAGCAATTCAGCCTGCAACAAGACACCTTCCAGCAATTGATCTATACCCTGACCAGACTTGGAAGAGACTTCGACGAACATCGAATCACCACCCCAATCCTCCGGTACTACGCCTTCCGCAACTAGTTCCTGCTTGACTCGCTCACTGTTCGCATCTGGCTTGTCTATTTTGGTTACAGCGACCACCAACGGCACGTTACCCGCTCTAGCATGTGCGATAGCCTCTTTGGTCTGAGGCATCACACCGTCGTCCGCTGCCACCACCAAGATTACGATGTCGGTGGCCTTCGCGCCGCGTGCACGCATTGCTGTAAAAGCTTCGTGACCTGGTGTATCGAGGAAGGTGATCATGCCACGCGGCGTATCCACGTGGTAAGCACCGATATGTTGTGTAATACCGCCCGCCTCACCTGAAGCAACACGGCTACGACGAATATAGTCCAATAAAGATGTCTTACCGTGGTCGACGTGACCCATTACCGTAACAACTGGCGCACGTGACTCCAAGGCGACATCATGATGCTCTTCTTCATCAACCAGATAGGCATCTGGATCATCAATCTTCGCAGTTTTGGCGATGTGGCCCATCTCTTCAACCACAATCATCGCAGTTTCCTGATCCAGAACTTGATTAATCGTGACCATGGAACCCATTTTCATCAAAGCCTTGATCACTTCGATGCCCTTAACGGACATCTTCTGCGCCAACTCGGTCACGGAGATGGTTTCAGGAACTGCGACTTCGTGCACGATAGCCTCTGTAGGCATCACAAAAGACTCACCTGCGGCAGCTTGAGACGAATGCTTACTATGCCTATCAGGACGTCTGCCACGCACCGGGGTCGACCATGCACCAGTACGCGCACCAGGACCATTGTCTTTACCTTGAGGGCGCTTATGCACACCAGCCTCTTCACGACGCGCAGGCTGCTTATCCGCAGACTTACCAGGCTTAGCTCGTTCGACCTTATCACCCGGCTTAGGCGTGGGTTTGTGCAGCGTGCCTACTTTTTCAACTGCGGCAGCTGCAGCAACTACTGGCACAACGACAGGAGCAACAACCTTGACTGGCGGCCTAGCCACACGGCGTAGCACAGGCGCACCAATCACTGGTGTATCTACTGGTGCCTGAGGTTCAGCCTTTTCGATTACAACAGGCGCAGGCGCAGACTCAGGCTCAACAGCCACCGCAGCAGACTCAGCGGCAACAGGCACTTCAGCAGACTCAGCGGCAACAGGCACTTCAGCAACCACTTCTTCACTATTCTTGGATTTCTGGCGCGCTAACTTAGCTTGCAATTCAGAAGCCTGACGCTCAGCTAGTTCAGCTTGCAATCGAGCTTCTTCTTCGCGAACCGCGAGCTGTTGATTATCAACAACAGGGATGGCCGCCACATCGGCAACAGGTACTGATTTTGCAATTTCAGCAACTGGCGTTATGACAGGAGCCGATACTACACGACGTTTACGCACTTCCACTTGGATGGTGCGTGCACGTCCTGTGTTGTCAGCCTTCTTGATCTCACTGGTTTCACGACGCGCTAAGGTAATCTTCTTAGTAACAGCTTCACCACCATGCGACTGGCGCAAGTGTGATAGTAACTGCGACTTATCAGCCTCAGATACCGGATCAGAGTCCTGTTTCTTTTCTATGCCGGCAGCTTTAAGTTGCTCGAGCAGCAATGCAACTGGCAGATTCAATTCAGTTGCAAATTGCGCTACGTTTAATTTTCCCATTTCATTCCTTTGACTACTAATTCCGATGTTAAACGAACCAAGGTGCGCGCGCCGTCATGATCAACGTATTGGCGCGTTCAGCATCCATATCGGTCAACTCAACCAACTCATCCACAGCAAGATCAGCCAACTGCTCCTGAGTCACGATACCCTTAGCAGCAAGCATGCGTGCTGTCTCGGCATCCATACCATCCAACTTATTAAGGTCTTCGATCCCGTGTTCGACTTGCTCTTCATTAGCAATCGCTGCAGTGAGCAACACATTACGTGCGCGGCTACGCAACTCTTCAACAGTCGCCTCATCGAAGCCCTCAATCTCCAACATCTCTTCCAGAGGAATATAAGCAACCTCCTCTAGTGTATTGAAGCCCTCTTCCACCAAGATATTGGCAACCTCCTCATCCACATCCAGCTTCGCAATGAACAGGCCGCGGATTTTTGTAAACTCTTCAGCGTGTTTTTCGCTGGACTGCTCTACCGTCATGATATTCAGTGTCCAACCCGTCAGCTCGGAAGCAAGACGCACGTTTTGACCGCCGCGACCGATAGCTTGCGCCAGATTGTCTTCTTCAACCACGACATCCATGCTGTGCTTCTCTTCATCCACCACAATGCTACTCACTTCGGCAGGCGCCAAAGCATTGATGACGTAAGTAGCCGGGTCTTCAGCCCACAGGATGATATCCACACGCTCACCCGCCAACTCATTGGTCACACCTTGCACGCGCGAACCTCGCATGCCGACACACGTACCGATAGGATCGATACGCGGATCATTAGAACGCACTGCGATCTTGGCACGAGAGCCCGCGTCACGAGCGGAACTAACGATCTCCAAAATATTCTCTTCGATTTCCGGCACTTCCAACTCGAACAACTTGGATAGCAATTCATTGGAAATACGCGACAGGATCACTTGAGGGCCGCGAGCGGTACGATCTACGCGCAACAGATGTGCTTTTACGCGGTCACCCACACGCAGGTTTTCCTTAGGCACCATCTGATCACGCGGCAGTAATGCTTCGATTTTGCCGAACTCGATGATGGCATTGCCACGCTCAACGCGCTTCACCGTACCGGATACCAGATGCTCTTTACGATCCATAAAGTCAGCCAATATCTGCTCGCGCTCCGCATCACGAATACGCTGGAAGATGACCTGCTTGGCAGCTTGCGCACCGATACGACCAAAATCAATGGATTCCAGAGGCTCTTCGATGAATTCGCCCATCTGGATATTGGCGTCGTGCTTGCGAGCCTCCTCAAGCTTGATGTGCAGATCCGGCGTTTCGAAAGTTTCGTCATCCATAACTTCCCAGCAACGGAAAGATTCGAATTCGCCAGTGTTACGATCGATTTCAACGCGCACATCCGCCTCGTCATCGAAACGCTTCTTGGTTGCAGAAGCCAACGCGGATTCGAGTGCACCAAACACCACCTCTTTATCCACGTTCTTTTCGCGCGACAACGCATCTACCAACAACAACACTTCTCTGCTCATACTATTCTCCAGCTCTACTTGCCTGTTAACGATTCAGATGCACCAGCACCAAGCCATGCACACCAATTAAAAAGTCGGCACCAAATGCGCCTTATCCAAATTCGACAACTCGATAGCAACTTGCGCGCCATCCACATCCAACTGCAATATACCTTCATTCGATGACACGATAATGCCTACAAAATTCTTACGACCCGCCATCGGCATGCGCAGCTTTAATTGCGCCTTTTCACCAACGAAACGGACAAAATCAGCTTCTTTTTTCAATGGCCTATCCAAGCCAGGTGAAGAAACTTCCAGCCTGTCGTAATCGATATTTTCGACCAAGAATAAACGTGTCAGTTGATTGCTCACAATTTGGCAATCTTCAACCAATATACCTTCTGGCTTATCGATGAAGACACGCAACATACCGCGCCCAGAGCGCTCCACATCGACCAACTCGTAACCCAAACCGGCGACTGTTGTCTCAATAACTTGTACTACATCCATAAAATCGCGACCCACAAATAAAAAACGGGCTCGAAGCCCATCACAAAACGCGCCGCATTATATCAAACTCGGCATCAAATGGAAACCGCTTAATGCTCAAATAGATGTGCTCAGCTTGCAATAAGCACATCCCGCATGCGAACTAGTAGTCGTCCTGATAATGTACTGTGATCGGATAACGCCAGTCCTTACCATAGGCGCGCTCAGTAATACGGACGCCAGGCGGGGATTGTCGCCGTTTGTACTCACTCAAACGTATCAAGCGCACCACTCGCCTAACATCCGCTTCCGGCAATCCAAGCGCAATAATCTCTGGAATAGCCATATCCTGCTCCATATAGCACTGTACGATCTTATCCAAAACGTCATAGGGTGGCAGGCTATCCTGATCAGTCTGATCGGGACGTAACTCTGCACTTGGCGCGCGGGTGATGATGCGTTCTGGGATCACATAGCCCAGCGTATTGCGATATTGCGATACCTTATAAACCAAGGTCTTGCATACATCTTTCAGCACCGCAAATCCACCCGCCATATCGCCATACAAGGTCGCATAACCCACACTCATCTCGGATTTATTACCCGTAGTCAGCACCAAACTACCGAATTTATTAGACATCGCCATGAGTAAGGTGCCGCGTATGCGCGCTTGCAAGTTCTCTTCTGTGGTATCGGCTGCACGCCCAGCAAAAGCATCACTCAAAGCCGCCTCAAAATCTTGAAAGATAGGCTGTATAGCCAACTCGTCATAACGCACGCCCAATATCCGCACCATCTCGCGTGAATCATCTAGACTGATTTGCGCGGTATAAGGTGACGGCATCATCACCGCATGCACCCTGTCGGCGCCCAACGCATCTACGGCCACTGCCAGCGTGAGTGCCGAATCTATTCCACCGGAAAGCCCCAAAAGTATGCCTGGGAAACCATTTTTGGTGATGTAATCCTTTACCCCCAGACACAAAGCTTGATAGACAACTGCCTCGGTCGCCAACAAGGGAAGCTTCTCACCCCGCATTTCACCACTTACATCTACATCTATATAGACCAACGCCTCTTTCATCTGCACTGACTGCGCCACCAACTTGCCGCGTCCATCCATCGCAAAAGAGCCACCATCAAAGATTAACTCATCCTGACCACCCACCATATTCACATATACCACAGGCATATTTGTTTCGGCGATGCGCTCCCTGACCGTGTCATATCTACGCAACTGCTTATCGACCGCGAACGGCGAAGCATTCATCACCAACAACACTTGTGCACCCGCAGAACTTGCCCTGAGTGCAGGTTCGGGATCCCAAACATCTGCACAGATATTCAAACCAAAATTTAGACCCTCTAATTCGAAAGTACACGGTTCAATGCCACGATCGAAATAACGCTCCTCATCAAACACGTCGTAATTGGGCAAGTCATGCTTACAGTAAGTCAGTGCGACTTTGCCATCTTGTAACAAGGAAGCCGCGTTATAGCGCTTTCCACCACGTTCATAGGGATGGCCGACCAACACGGCGATACCTTTTACTTGGCTTGCAAGCTCAAGCAATGCCACCTCACAAGCGCTATAGAAACCGGGCCGCAACAGCAAATCCTCAGGTGGATATCCACACAGGCTAAGTTCTGGCGTCACCATCAAGACAGCACCTTGGTTTCGCGCTTGCTGCGCATACTGCAATATCTTTACCGAATTCGCGGCTAGATCACCTAATACGCAATTGATTTGTGCGATAGCCAGTTTCATAGTGTTTAAGCAAACAAATAAGGGGGATATTTTAGCATTGGCATCCGTTGATATCCGCAACGTTAGGCACAATAAAAAAGCGGACTGTTTCCAGCCCGCTTTTGGTGCTTCAGTAATAGCTCAGATTACTTAACTGTTTTTACACGTATAGACGAATCAACTTCAACGCGACGATTCTGCGCTTGACCCGCTTTAGTCTTGTTGTCTGCGACTGGGTTAGCAGAACCCTTGCCTTCTGTAGAAATGCGATCTGCCGAAACACCCTTCTTGACTAGATAAGCCTTAACAGCTTCTGCACGTTTAGCAGACAGTGTTTGATTAGCTTTGTCGTTGCCACGGCTATCTGTAAAGCCAGTAACAGTCAGATTTGCATCCTTGTTTACTGCTGCAAATTCGACCACTTTATCCAGATCAGCAATATCGCCAGCTTTAAGCTTGGATGAAGAAGTTGCGAAGTTAGCACCTTCCAAAGTTACAGGCTTGTCGGTGAAAATAGTCTTAGGAGCGGGTGCCGGAGCTACAACTGGTGCAGGTGCTGCAACAACAGGTGCCGGAGCTGCAACTGGTTCAGCCTTCTTCATCACTACCGGCGCAGCGACTGCAACAACCGCTGCAGCAACGGCCGGCTTATCGAAGTAGTAGTTGATACCTAAAGCGATGTTGCTATTTTTGTATTTATTGTTTTGATATGTAGATGCGTCAGCAGTCCACTCACCAAATGCGCTCCATTGAGGCGCGAACTTATACTCCAGCCCCAAACCACCGTGTACACGTGTATTAGGAGTAGTGAATGCTGCACCCAGTTTGGCGTAAGGCATCAAATTGCCCATCGCATAACCCAACTTAGCGTCAAGATTAGCATCGTTGGAAGTAACAGATTTGTTGTGAGCATCGTAAGAAGCGACTGCACCTACCACCCAGTTATTCAAATCCCAGTTGTAACCCGCTTGTGCACCCAAGTAGCCCTTGTTCTGTGCAGCAACTACGGAATTGGATCTTGAGTTGGTGTTGTAACCGACATCAGCGCCAATATAGGCCCCTTTGAATTCACTTGCTTGAGCTGCGGACATCGCCAACACAGCCATTGCCAAGGCAATACTTAAAGTTGTTCTTTTCATGATATTTCCTAAAATTAGTTATTTAAATAGTTACGAAAATCATCGTGCATACAAACTACGGCAATTTTCGAGCGGCAATTCTACCTATACCCGCTTAATTTGCAAGATGGTTTATGCTCTTTGCCGGCGGGCTTCGAACAGGCAGATTCCAGCACTCACCGAGACGTTCAAACTTTCCACGCTGCCCATCATAGGAATGCGCACCAACTCGTCGCAAGTGTCACGCGTGAGACGGCGCAACCCTTCACCTTCCGCACCTAACACCCAAGCCAAGCCACCCTTGTGTTTAAAGCTATGCAAATCCTGTTCTGCTTCTCCGGCTGCACCCACCACCCAGATGTCGTTCTCTTGCAATTCGCGCAATGTACGTGCCAGATTAGTCACGGTGATATAGGGCACGGTCTCTGCAGCACCGCAAGCCACTTTCTCCACGGTCGCGGTGATACCAACCGCCCTATCCTTGGGCGCGATTACCGCATGTACGCCAAAAGCATCGGCACTACGCAGACACGCACCCAAATTATGCGGGTCTTGCACGCCATCCAAGACCAGAATCAAGGGCGGTTCGGTCAAAGTTTCCAAGACATCCGAAAGATGTTGCACACGCTGCGCCGCATCAACACGTGCAGCCACACCCTGATGACGGTTACCACCAGCCATACCATCCAAGCGAGCAGCTTCGATAGGAATCATGCGCACACCGCTGGCTTCTGCCAACTTGATCAACTCACGCATGCGTGGATCTTGGCGTTGCGCCTGTAGATATATCTCCTGCACACCATCTGGATTCTGACGGATGCGTGCGGTAACAGCATGAAAGCCGTATATCAAACGTAAATCAGCCATGACGCTTCTTCCCTTTACCTGACTTCCTAGCCGGCGGCTCTTCACCGTCGACAGACGCGATCTCCGCGACATCCTGCAGCACGAAATCAATCTTGGTACTTTCCATATCCACTTTCACTACACGAACTTGAACGCGATCTCCCAGACGATAGCTTTGCCCACTGCGTTCACCCAGCAACTGGTGCTTGCCTGCATCAAAATGGAAGTAGTCCTTGCCCAGCTCGGAGATATGTACCAGCCCTTCTACATACAAGTCGTCCAATGAAACGAACATACCAAAACTGGTGACTGAAGAAACCGTACCTGTGAAAGTGCTGCCCAGATGGTCGCGCATATAGAAGCATTTCAACCATGCGTCCACATCACGTGTTGCATCATCGGCACGACGCTCTGTCATAGAGCAATGCACACCCAGTTCTGCCCACTTCATACCAGGCTTGTATTGCTTACCCTGCAACACCGCCTTGATAGCACGATGCACCAGCAAGTCTGGATAACGACGAATAGGCGAGGTGAAATGCGCGTAGGCTTCATAGCCCAAACCAAAGTGCCCCGTATTCTCAGGCTCGTATTTGGCCTGACGCAATGATCGCAACATCACTGTCTGTAACAGTCCCGCATCTGGGCGACCTTTGATACGCTTAAGCAACTTGGAGTAATCCGCCGCCTTAGGCTCATCTTCACCGCCCAATTGCAGACCAAACTCTTTGAGAAACTCGCGCACAGTCTCTAGCTTCTCAGGTGTAGGACCTAGGTGCACACGATACAGAACGGTGTGTTCGTGTTCACTTAGATAGTTAGCAGCACACACGTTGGCAGCCAACATGCATTCCTCAATCAATTTGTGAGCGTCGTTGCGTACCACCGGAACGATGCGTTCTATCTTGCCCTGATCAGTAAAGATCATCTGTGTCTCTACCGTTTCAAAATCGATAGCACCGCGCTTATCGCGCGCCTTGAGCAACTTCTTGAACAGATCATACAGATCGTTCAGATGCGGCAATACATTGGCGTATTGCTTAGCCAAGTCCCCATCCGGCTCCGCCAACATCTCGGCGACCTGGGTATAGGTCAGGCGTGCGTGTGAGTACATCACCGAAGGGTAGAAACGGTACTTACCAATCTGACCGTCATTACCCACGTGCATATCGCAAACCATGCACAAACGATCAACATGAGGATTCAGGGAACACAGCCCATTGGACAACTCTTCAGGTAACATCGGGATCACACGGCGCGGGAAGTACACCGAGTTGCCGCGTAGGATTGCTTCTTTATCCAAGGCGTCGTTGGTATTCACATAATGACTCACGTCGGCGATAGCAACCACCAAACGATAGCCATCGCGTTCTGGTGCGCAATAAACCGCATCATCGAAATCACGAGCAGTCTCGCCATCGATAGTCACCAAAGGCAGATTACGAATGTCCTCGCGCCCTTCCCAATCTGATGCAGCTACGGTGGGCGGAATCGCTTTAGCTTGGCGCTCTACATCATTAGGGAATTCATGCGGCAAATCATGTTTGCGCAGTGCAATCTCGATTTCCATGCCAGGGTCGGCATAATTACCCAATATCTCGATAATGCGACCAATAGGCTGGGCGTGCTTATTAGGATGTTGCATGATTTCCAAGATGACTACCTGGCCTGCTTGTGCCTTACCCGCTTCACCTGGCGCAACGAGGATGTCTTGAGTGATACGGCGATTCTCTGCCACCACAAATTGGATGCCATGGTCTTCGAACAAGCGCCCGACCACTCGATTGTTGGCTCGCTCCAAAACCTCAATAATTTTGGCCTCTGGACGACCGCGTCTATCTACGCCACTTTGACGCACCATTACCACGTCACCGTGCAACACTTGGTGCATCTCTTTTTCGCTGAGGAACATGTCAGCACTACCGTCTTCCGGGATCAAAAAGCCAAAGCCATCAGGATGTCCTTGCACCTTACCTTTAATCAGATCGAGCTTATCCATCACGCAGATTGCTCGTTTGCGATTGCGCATGATCTGACCATCGCGTTCCATAGCGCGCAAACGGCGCGAGAACAAATCCTCTTCTTCATCCGTGATTAACAGCATATCCAGCAACTCATCTTCGTGCACAGGTGCACCCTGTTCGGTCAGTATCTGAAGGATGAATTCTCGACTAGGAAGCGGATTTTCGTACTGCTCGCGCTCGCGTGCTAAAAATGGATCCTGCTCACGTAAATTTTGATTCTTTTTCATTGACAATATGTCCTTTAACAATTACATTGCGCGCCGTTGCAAATACAGCCCAGATGGCGGAATTGGTAGACGCGCACGGTTCAGGTCCGTGTGCCGTAAGGTGTGGAGGTTCGAGTCCTCTTCTGGGCACCAATAATAAATAGATCGCATAAGCGGTCTATTTTTTTTGCCCAGAATAAACGTAACACCTGAGTGTTGCGGGTTAGAACGCGAAATGCATCCAATGCCACGGTTGCTGTGGTCACGCTTAAGTGTCCGAGCTCGCTCCGTGCATCACGCTTCATCTCACCTTGGGTAACGGATAATAAAGAAAAAACACAGATCGGATCACGAGCTGCGTTTTTTCGCGTTTTTGTTCCTTCAAAATTCGACTTGGCCCATACATGCAATGTAGCAGAAGATTTACTCGTGAAAGTCTTAACAAGAATCTCGCGTGCGAACTCTCCCACAAAAGCAAAAATTACCAAGTAACGTTGTGAAGAAAAGTTATTCAAATGGATGGCGCAGTACGATGGTCTCGTCACGATCAGGCCCGGTAGAGACCATATCCACAGGTACACCACACACTTGCGCGATGCGTTCCAAGTAGTTGCGCGCAGCTTGTGGCAACTCCTCGTAACGCTGCACACCCAAAGTACTTTGACTCCAGCCTGGCATGTCTTCGTAGATTGCCACACACTCATTCAAAGCATCAGCTCCTACCGGCAGGATGTCGCTTTCTACACCATTGATACGGTAGCCCACGCCCAAGCGCACCACTTCCATGCCATCCATCACGTCCAACTTTGTCACACACAAACCAGACACACCATTGATCTGTATGGAACGCTTCAACGCAGCCGCATCGAACCAACCGCAACGACGTGCACGACCAGTAGTAGAGCCGAATTCGTGACCACGCTTGGCCAAACCTTCACCAATTGGATCGCGCTTATCGACTGCGTCGTACAATTCAGTAGGGAACGGGCCTGCCCCCACGCGTGTGGTGTAAGCCTTGGTGATGCCCAATACATAATTAAGCATCTGCGGTCCCACACCAGCACCAGCTGACGCAGCACCGGCAATACAGTTACTGGAAGTAACGTACGGATAGGTGCCGTGATCGATATCCAGCAGTGCACCTTGCGCACCTTCGAAGAGCAAGCCATGACCCGCCTGATGCTCTTCATAAAGTGCACGCGGAACATCCATCACAAGTGGCTTGATGCGTTCAGCAAAAGCCAAAGTCTCATCCAAGGTCTGTTGAAAATCAACTGTAGGCGCATGGAAATAATTCTTAAGCACGAAGTTGTGATAATCCAAAACTTCGCCCAACTTGGCAGCAAAGCGTTCACGGAAGAAGATGTCCTGCAGACGGATGGCACGACGTGCGACCTTATCCTCGTAAGCGGGTCCAATACCGCGTCCAGTAGTACCGATTTTTGCTTCACCTTTAGCTATTTCGCGCGCTTTGTCGATTGCTTCGTGATAAGGCAAGATCAAAGGGCAAGCTTCGGAAACTTTTAAACGACTGTAGACGTCGATACCTGCAGCCTGCAACTCGTCCATCTCCTTGAGCAACGCCTTAGGTGACAGTACAACACCATTACCGATGTAGCACATCACATGGTCACGCAAAATTCCTGAAGGAATGAGATGCAGCACGGTCTTCTTGCCGCCTATCACCAAGGTATGTCCAGCGTTATGTCCACCTTGGAAACGTACTACACCATGTGCATGATCCGTCAACCAGTCGACAATTTTGCCCTTGCCTTCATCACCCCACTGGGTACCTATCACTACTACGTTCTTAGCCATTACAAAGATTCCAATTAGAAATTAATCCCCGCGATCTAAATCGCCACTACCAACCAAACACCGTCACGTATGACTAGTTCACGGTCGCACTGCAATTCAGCACGGTGCAACTTATCACCTTCTAGGTCAACTACCACGATCTCACCCGCTGCCCTGAGTTTTTTGATTTTTTCTTGTAAGGCCGCATCTTTCAGGTGGGGCGCGTAGATTCCTTGCTTGACGTGCTGCACAGGCAACAAGCTATGCAACTGACGCAGATCCATGCTGAATCCAGTCGCAGCACGTGCCCGACCGAAACTAGCACCCAGATCGTCATAACGTCCACCCAGCGCGATGGCGTCATGACTCCCTGCATGGTAAGCAGCGAACACCATGCCAGTGTGATAGTGATAGCCACGTAGGTCGGCCAAATCTATTCCCACACTTGAGACTAGAGGTTGCAACTGTTTACTCACAGTAGCTAGGTCTTCCAAAGCAGAACGTATTGCATCGTGCTCGGGCAATATTTTGCGTGCGCGTGAGATTACCTCATCACAATCGCCGTACAAGGTTGGCAACGCCAAGATAGCCTTAGCAACTTTGCCATCCATATGCTCAACCAAAGACTCCAGCGTCGCTACATCTTTGCTTTGCAGCGCCGAGAACAAAGCAGACTCCAAATCATCGGAAAGATTTGCATGTTGCGCTAATGTCCGGAACACAGCTACATGCCCCAGATCTAGATGCACTTTCTGGATACCCAATGCAGTCAAGGACTCCAGCATCAAGCGTTGAATCTCCAGATCACTATCCAAACCGCTATGCCCGTATAACTCCGCGCCGATTTGCATCAATTCACGCGTGCGAGTCAGCCCTATAGGTTGGGTGTGCAACACACTACCCGCATAACACAAACGGGTAACACCCTGACGATTGAGTAGGTGCGCATCGATACGTGCAACTTGTGGCGTGATGTCTGCGCGCACAGCCAAGGTACGACCGCTGAGTTGGTCTACCAGCTTGAATGTGCGCAGATCCATATCGTTGCTGCCCGCGATCAACAAGGACTCTGCATACTCCAATAACGGAGGTGCCACCAACTGATAGCCAGCTTTTCGCATGCCATCTAAAACTTGTGCGCGTATCTGTTCTACACGCCAAGCCTCGTCGGGCAGCATGTCTTGTATGTATTCAGGGAGCAGCCAGTTTTGCATTACACATTCTCTAATTATTTTACGTTCAATGCAGACACGCTAACGCGCCCACATCTACTCATTTGCCCGCTTTGTTGGCGCCCTTCAGGTACTTAAAGAAAGCCGAGCTAGGGTCTAGCACCATCACATCACTCTTGCTCTTGAAGCTCTGCTTATAGGCTTCCAAACTACGGTAGAAAGAATAGAACTCCGCATTACGTCCGAAGGCAGAGGCATAAATGGCAGCAGCTTTTGCATCACCTTCACCCTTGGTCTTCTGCGCATCACGATATGCCTGCGCCAAAATCACTTCGCGCTGTTTATCCGCATCAGCTCGGATCTTTTCACCTTCGGCAGCACCAGAAGCACGCAACTCATTCGCCACACGCTTACGCTCTGCGTCCATACGACGATAGACGGAGTCGCTGATTTCAGGTGGGAAGTCAACGCGCTTCAAGCGTACATCCAGCACCTGAACACCTATCTTGCGCGCATCTGCATCAGTCTTTTCACGCAACACGCTCATGATCTGATCACGCTCACCGGATACCACTTCATGTATGGTGCGCTTACCGAACTCTTCACGCATACTAGAGTTAACTGTTTGCAACAAACGCGTACGTGCACGCATCTCATCACCGCCCACACTGATGTAATACTGTTTCACATCAACGATGCGCCATTTGACGAAAGAGTCGACTAACACGTTCTTTTTCTCAGCAGTGATGAAGCGCTCAGGCTCCCCTGCATCCAAAGTCAGAATGCGAGAATCAAAGAAACGCACGTTCTGCATCAAAGGGATTTTCCACTTCAGTCCTGGCGTGGATTCCACACGCACCATCTCACCCAATTGCAACACGATGGCAGTTTGGCGCTGATCCACAATAAACATGCTCAGACTCATAAGGATCAGCACGAGCACCGCACCAATCAAGATATTCGCTACATTGGTTTTCATCTTGCCTCCCGATCACGGCTCAGCAATGAATCGCGAGCACGTTGTGCAGCATCGTTGTCATTACTTTGCGAAGTGCCCACATCAGATTTGACCATCGCACTTGTCGCCGCAACGGCATCCCCTGCACGACTAGCGTCGATGAGCTTATCCAATGGCAGATATAACATGCTGTTGCCGTTCTTCTGATCGACCAACACCTTACTAACGTTACCCATCACCTGCTGCATCATGTCGATATACATACGCTCACGTGTCACTGCGGGGGCTTTTTCATACTCCACCAGAACCTGCTTAAAGCGACTTGCATCACCTTCCGCATTTGCTATCACACTCTGCTTGTAACCCTCAGACTCTTGGATCAAACGCGCTGCCGCACCTTGGGCACGTGGCACCACATCGTTAGCATAGGACTGACCTTCGTTCTTCTGGCGCTCCTTATCCTGACCAGCTTTAACCGCATCATCAAAAGCGGCCTGCACCTGCTCAGGTGGCTGAGCGTTCTGCATGGTCAGCTTGCTAACCACGATACCTGACTTGTATCTATCAAGAATGTCTTGGATTAACTTAGTCGCTGACGCCGCAACTTGCTCACGGCCTTCGTACAATACAAAGTCCATCTTATTCTTGCCAACCACTTCACGTATCGCAGTCTCTGCCGCCTGACGCACGTTCTCGTCCGGATTGCGGTTATTGAACAAGTATTCACCAGGATCACGCAAGAAGTACTGAACGGCGAACTGGATGTCGATAATGTTTTCGTCATCTGTCAGCATCAGTGATTCTTTCAACATCTTGTTCTTGACACTATCACGGTAGCCTACCTCCACGGTACGCACCTGACTGAGGTTGACGATTTCGACCGACTCTATTGGGTAAGGAAAGTGCCAACGTGGACCAGGCTCAGTAGTCTCAACCTGCTTACCAAAACGTAGCACCACGCCGCGCTGACTCGCATCGACGATATAAAAGCCGCTGGCCATCCAGATTAGTACCGCGATGATAGCGACCAAACCCAAACCGCCGCCCATTTTGGGCATAGACGAACCGCCGTTACCACCATTACCACTATTATTTTTGCCGCCCATCATAGCGGCGACCTTGGCGTTCAGCTTACGCAACAATTCTTCCAAGTCTGGCGGGCCACCGTTGTTCTTATTGCCCCACTGCGGATCATTTAATCCCATGTCTCTCTCGCTTGTTTAAGTTGTTTTTCAATGACAGCCGACGCTTGTCGCGCGGCCCGAATTTCCAGCAAAGTCTGGCGCAGGTCATCCATCCCAGCACCACTTACGGCACTCAAAAAAACGCGCGATATTCTATCACACTCGTCACGCTCCACGCCCGCAGTCTCGCCCGAGACGTCAATTTTGTTATACACCATGATCTGCGGAATATCCCCCGCATCGATCTCACTCAGCACTTTATTCACTTCGCGTATCTGATCATCCCGATTCGGATTACTAGTATCCACCACATGCAGCAGCACATCGGCTTGGATAGTTTCTTCCAAAGTACTGCGAAATGCAGCCACCAGACCGTGTGGCAAATGGCGTATGAACCCCACCGTATCCGACACCACGATTTCGCCTTCACCTTCCGCATACATGCGACGCGAAGTGGTATCCAGCGTAGCGAACAACTGATTAGCCACATACACATTGGACTTAGTCAAACGATTAAACAATGTGGACTTGCCCGCATTGGTATAACCCACAATGGACACAGACAATAAATCAGAACGATTGCGTGAACGGCGCATCAGATCACGCTGACTTTTCAGCTTGACCAGCCGCTCTTTAAGCAGATGCACACGCTTGTCCAGCTTGCGCCTATCCAACTCCAACTGGGTCTCACCCGGTCCGCGCGCACCTACAGCGAACTTCTGCTGCCCCATATCACCATTTTGGCCGACCAGACGTGTGGACAGATATTTGAGCTGAGCCAACTCAACTTGCACCTTACCCTCATGACTCTTCGCTCTTTGCGCGAAGATATCGAGTATCAACATGGTGCGATCTATCACTCGAGTATTCAGTTGCAACGTCAGATTACGCATCTGTGCTGGACTAAGCTCGTGATTGAAGATCACAAGCGGCACTTCCAACTGCTCCACCATCTCGGCGATCTGTTTAACCTTACCACTGCCAGCAAACAAGGCAGCATCGGGACGCTGACGCTTGGCTTCTATGGTTGCCAAGGTATGTACGCCCGCCGTTTCGGCGAGCAAACGTAATTCTTGTAAACTTTCGTGATAATCAGCATCGCCCAAGTCTATGCTGACCAGTATGGCCGACTCGGAACCAGGAGAGGTTTCTTGCATCAGTCGTTAGTGTCGTCGACCGGAATCGTAACGGCGCGTGCAGGGACTATGGTAGAGATTGCGTGCTTGTAAACCATTTGAGTGACGGTGTTTTTAAGCAAAACGACATATTGATCGAAAGATTCAATCTGGCCCTGTAATTTGATGCCATTAACCAGATAGATACCGACTTGCACGTGCTCTTTACGCAAGGCGTTCAAAAATGGATCTTGTAACTGCTGTCCTTTTACGCTCATTTTTTAGCTCTTAATATGGGAAAACGGGTAGTCACTTTACTGGATTCAGGCGTGACTGGGAACCTGTATTTATCATTGCACTGCACTATGCTGGCTCAACATCATAAAGTTGGTCCTTAACGCCCTAAAACCTTACGATAAACGGCTACATAAGCTTTGGCGCTCAGCTCCCAACTAAAATCTTTGGCCATGCAATTCTTCCGCAACATCTGCCATTCTTTGGGAATACTATAAAGTCTGACTGCACGCTGTATGGTCTTGTAAAGATTATTGGCCGTCATACCAGAGAACACGAAGCCACTGGCTGAGCCATCCGCCAAAGACTGCGGCGTGCAATCCTGAACAGAATCACTCAAGCCACCTGTGGCATGCACGACAGGCGGCGTACCGTAACGCTGGCTGTACATCTGATTTAAGCCGCAGGGCTCAAAACGAGATGGCATGATGAACATGTCCGCCCCAGCCTCAATCTGATGCGAAAGTGGTTCGCTATAGCCAATTTTTACCGCAATCTGGCCGGGATAGCGATGCGCCAATTCTTTTGCAGCGTTTTGCATCGCCACGTCACCACTACCCAATATCACTAGCTGTACAGGCAACTCCATCAGGCGTGGTGCAATCTCCAGAAGCAGATCCAAACCCTTCTGGTGAGTGAGTCGACTGACCACACCCAACAAAGGCACATCAACCTCCTGCTTTAAGCCCATCTCTTTTTGCAATTCCGCTTTATTGACAGCCTTACCTGTCATATCCCTAACTTGATATCGCTTAGCAAGATGCGGATCAGTCGCAGGATTCCACTCTTTAATGTCTAGACCGTTTAATATCCCTGTCAGCTCATTCTTGCGGAATTGCAGCAGCCCCTGCATGCCAAAGCCCAGCTCCTCCCCTTGTATTTCATGGGCATAGTTGGGGCTAACGGTAGTGATGTGGTCGGCATATTGCAGGCCAGCTTTAAGAAAAGACAGCTGGCCATGGAATTCCAACCCCTGAGGTTGGTAGCTATCGTCTGGCAAACCCAATGCATGCACGTATGAAGAAGAGAAATTACCTTGAAAAGCCAGATTATGTATGGTGATAACACTGCGTGCACCGCCCGGAGTGAACTTCAAATAGGCCGGAGTTAATCCGGTTTGCCAATCGTTGCAATTCACTATATCTGGATGCCAAGCCAAAGGGGTAGCACGCCCCGCCAACAGCGCCGCAACCTTCGACAGCAAACCAAATCGGAGCGCGTTGTCACTATAGTCGTTACCCGAAGTATCCTGATAGGGTCCGCCCTCGCGCTGATACAGCGCCGGACAATCCAGCACGAGCAGCGGCACATCGTTTTCCATCTTGCCCAACAATAATCTGGACACGGGAAAACCAACCAGATTAGCAAAAGTAGCGACTACATCAAAGGACATACACTGTTGCATCACCACCGGATAACCAGGTAGCAATACGCGCACATCCAAACCTAATTCGCGCAACGCCGCAGGCAAGGCACCGCTGACATCAGCCAAACCGCCCGTCTTAATCAAGGGTGCGACTTCCGAAGTCGCAAACAGTACTTTTATTTTGGCCATCGCCATTTTCCTTAGCTACTGCGGCTCATCATCCGTGCGGCACATAAGGCCGGACCAAACAATGCCGCTCTATCATTGAGTATTACTTTGATCGGCATGGCTTCCAGTAAAGGTCGCATGCGTCCTTTACCCAGCAAGTTCTCCATGAATTCACTAGCTTTCAGCAGCGGCAATATCTTGGGTGCTATGCCGCCACCCAAATAAAGCCCACCACGACTCATCACCTTGAGCGCCAGATTCCCTGCTTCCGCCCCATAGAGGCGAACAAAACGTTGCATAGTCTCTACACAGATATCATCCGATGCATCAGCTGCGGCCTGCGCAATCACTGCAGCAGGATCACCCTCGCGCATACGCGCTGCCAGTTCAGTAGGCATGGGTGTGCAGCGATAATCACACAAAAACTCGTGCAGCGTTACGATACCCATACCTGACACCACTCGCTCCCAACTGACATGTTCATGGCGTTGCTGCAAATATCGCAACAAAGCGAATTCCAATTCATCACTAGCCGTAAAACTAGTGTGCCCACCTTCAGTTGCAAAAGGCTGATACTGCGAACCATCCCAATACAGCCCAGCCTCACCCAAGCCTGTGCCCGCAGCAATCACTGCAGCATTACCAACGGCCTGCGCACTCCCTACTTGCAAGGTCAGCAGATCATGCTTTCCGAGTGCAGGCAGCCCATAGGCCATTGCTTCAAGATCATTAAGCAAACAACAGGAAAGAAAACTAAAGCGCTGTTGCAAAACATCGGCGTCGATATGCCAAGGCAGGTTGGTGGTGCGCACTGCCCTGCCCTTTACCGGCCCAGCAATACCAAATGCCGCATGCACCTTGCTGTCCACACCCGCCAAAAATGAAGCCAGCAGGATATCGAATTGCGCAAAATCCTTGCTGGCATAGGTGCACTCGCTCTGTATCTCAACCTGTGTACCTGCAACCGCCACCAAAGCGAGGCGGGTCTTGGTTCCACCGATATCACCGGTTAGTATGAGACTCATAGCTTCAGACCGATATTATTTTTTTGGGAGTGTGTGCTTGACCTTCCAAACCCTGTCGGCATATTCACGTATGGTGCGATCACTGGAGAACTTGCCCATGCGCGCCACGTTCAGAATGGCACGACGCGTCCACTCTTCCTGATCACGGTAAACCGCACTGACTTCTTCCTGCATTGCCACATAGCTGGCATAGTCTGCCTGCAACATATAGTGATCACCATTACAGGTCAGGATGTCATAAAGGCCACGGTAACGATCAGGCTCTTCAACAGAGAAGAAGCCATTGCCTATCATCTCCAACACCTGACGCAACTCTGCGTTGCCGTTGTAGTAATCGCTTGGGTTGTAACCACGCGCACGAAGTTCAGCCACTTGCGGTGTCGTCAAACCGAAGATGAAAATATTGTCGGAACCGACTTCTTCGCCGATTTCGATGTTCGCACCATCCAACGTGCCTATAGTAAGCGCGCCATTCAATGCCATCTTCATATTGCCAGTACCGGAAGCTTCAGTACCCGCTGTAGAGATCTGTTCCGACAGATCACTTGCTGGAAATAAGTTCTCGGCTGATGACACATCGTAGTTGGGATAGAAGACAACCTTGAGCAAATCGCCCACAGCAGGATCGTTATTGATGATTTTTGCAACATCGTTAATCAGACGAATGATTTGTTTCGCAACTTTGTATCCAGGTGCAGCCTTACCTGCAAAGATCACGGTACGCGGCGTAAAGTTCTGCGTTTGACCTGAACGAATACGGTTGTACATGGTGATAACGTGCAACACGTTCAGCAATTGGCGCTTGTACTCATGAATACGCTTAATCTGCACGTCGAACAAGGAGTTCACATTAATGGTGATGCCAACCTTATCTTTAATAATTTTGGCCAGACGCACCTTATTGGCTTTCTTTACGTCGCGGAATTGCTTGCGGAACGCCGCATCCTTAGCCGCAGGGACTAGTTTCTGCAACTGATCCAAATCATGCACGAAATCTTTGCCTATACGGGAAGCGATTAGCTCTGCCAAAAGAGGATTAGCCTGATTCAACCAACGACGTGGCGTGATGCCATTGGTCACGTTGATGAACTTATTCGGATAGATGCGATTGAAGTCGCTGAACAAAGTAGTTTTCAATAACTCACTATGGATCGCCGCCACACCATTCACGGTATGACTGCCGACGATGGCCAGATACGCCATACGCACGCGTCTGCCATTATTTTCATCAATGATGGATACGCGACGCAACAATTCAGTATCGCCCGGGAACTGATGGTTTACTTGCTCCAAGAACTGTTGGTTAATCTGATAAATGATTTGCAAATGACGTGGCAAAACGCGTTCAAACTTGGCGACCGCCCAAGTCTCCAAAGCCTCCGGCATCAAAGTGTGGTTGGTATAGGCGAAGACTTGGGTGGTGATACCCCAAGCCGAGTCCCACTCCAGATGATGCACATCCATCAATTGGTACATCAACTCAGCCACTGCAATCGCAGGATGAGTGTCGTTCAGTTGTATTGCGACTTTTTCGTGCAACTTAGTCAGATCGCTATGCTTGCTCAGATAGCGATGCAGAATGTCTTGTATAGAAGCCGAAACAAAGAAGTACTCCTGTTTGAGGCGTAACTCCTTACCGTTGGCTGAACTATCATTAGGGTATAAGACCTTGGACAGACTTTCCACGACTTCTTTTTCCTGTACCGCACCGATGTAATCACCTGCATTGAACGATTCCAGATCGAACTCGCGAGGTGCTTTAGCAGCCCACAGGCGCAGGTTGTTGACCGTCTCCGTGTCATAGCCAGGGATAGGCACGTCATATGCCATCGCCATCACCGTCTCGATATCCACCCAACGATGCTCATCTTCTTTACCATGACCAGCCGGAATATCGACCACATGACCATTGAACTTGATTGGATAGAGCCGTTCGGGGCGCTGATATTCCCAAGGATTGCCGTAGCGCAACCAGTTGTCAGGATATTCCACCTGTTGACCATTCTCAATGCGCTGATTGAACATACCGTACTCATAACGTATGCCATAACCCATGCCAGGCACATCCAGTGTTGCCATAGAGTCAAGGAAGCATGCAGCCAAACGACCCAAGCCTCCATTACCCAGCGCAGCATCGATCTCCATCTCTTCGATGCTCTCGATATCTTGACCCAAAGCTTGCAAGCCCTCGGTCAACTCAGCTTGAACACCCAGATTCAGTGTCGCATTGGACAAGGTACGACCGATCAAAAACTCTAGTGACAGATAGTAGACACGCTTGGGATCATCAGCGTAGGTCTTATCCATGGTGGAAGACAGTTTTTCGCTCAAGTAATCACGTATCGCATGCGCGGAAGCCTCGTACCAATCGCGGCCTGTGGCATTCTTGGAGTGCTTGCCCTCGGTATACAATATGTGATTGTGAATCAACTGTTCAAAACTGAGTTGCGCGGAACGAACGAATGGAGCAGATGCGGGCTTTTTAGGATTACTCATGAGGAAATACGCCTTATACGAACTTTGAAATTTTAGTCACGCCATTCTACCCGCAAACTGTGTCACTGTCCCCAGCCACGGCAGCAATGACCATCAACTCAATCGAATCGCCAGCTATCCATGGCGAGGAAACCATAGGTCATAACTTGATTCAGATGCGCACTCTGATATTCCCTACCTGCGGCACCGAGCGCGACGAATAGTGGTAATAAATGTTCGTCAGTGGGATGGTTGAGTGCAGCATGAGGCGCACGTTCGCGGTATGCCAGCAAGGACTCAATATCGCCCGCTGCAATTTTATCTGCCATCCAGTCGCAAAACTCGCTCACCCAACTGGGCACGGGTGCACCTTGGGGGTGCGAAAACAAAGCACGCAAATTATGGGTGATGGATCCACTGGCCATAATCAACACACCTTGTTCACGCAAAGTTGCGAGCGCGCGTCCTAGCGTGTAGTGCCAAGCTGGATTGCGACTGGGCTGCATAGATAACTGCGTCACTGGCACATCCGCTTGTGGGTAAAGAAAAGTCAGTGGCACCCAACTACCGTGGTCTAAGCCACGATTATCATCGAACTGCGATGCGATCCCTGCTTGCGTGAGCAAGTTTGCAACTACTTTGGCCAACTCAGGGGCACCCAGCGCAGGGTAGTTCAAACGATACAGCTCTTCTGGAAAGCCGCTAAAGTCATGAATGGTCGCCGGACTCCTAGCCAGACTAAGGGTTGGGACTGTCGTCTCCCAATGAGCCGATATTGATAAAATTGATGTGGGCTTAGCGATGCGACTACCTAATTCCGACCATGACTGACCCGTGTCGCCCGGCTGCAAAGGCAGGGTCGGCGCACCATGAGAGATGAACAATACGGGAGTCTTCATGGCAAGAATCGTAACACGGCATACTCTGCCTAATATGCGATCAGTGTTTGCGCAACTGCGCTTCGAGCGCTATTTGAAGCGCTTGACTTGCTGAACAGATAGTCCTGGGATGCATCACAGCCGCGCAGATTGAAACTATTATTAGTCATCATCTCCTCCAGCAGCATTCGAATATTTCAACAGCTCGAGAAAAGCTTTAGCTATAAAATAAAATGCTTGATCTAAGGAGTAAGTCGCATGAAAAAAAATCAATTAGGCACTAGTGATTTAATAATCTCTGAACTCTGTCTCGGAACAATGACCTTCGGAGAACAAAATAGTGAGGCAGAAGCCCATGCGCAACTGAATATGGCTGTCGCACATGGTGTGAACTTCATCGATACCGCCGAGATGTACCCAGTCGCGCCACGTGCCGAAACGCAGGGACGCACTGAGAGCTATGTTGGCTCATGGTTAAAAAGGCAACAACGCGATCGCTTAGTCGTCGCCAGCAAGATCACTGGTCCCTCGCGCGGCTTCGCATGGATACGCAATGGCCCCCGAGTCAATCGTGGAAATCTGCAGCAAGCGATAGATGGCAGCTTGCGCCGTTTGCAAACCGACTATTTGGACCTCTATCAGATCCATTGGCCGGACCGTTATGTGCCCATGTTTGGCGGCACCAGTTATGACCTCAGCTTAAAACATGAGAGCGAGCCCATTGCGGCACAACTGGAAGCCCTCGCAGACCTAGTCAAGTCGGGCAAGGTCAGATACATAGGCTTGAGTAACGAGACGCCTTGGGGGGTGAGTGAATTCACGCGCTGCGCCAAAGAGATGGGATTGCCCACGGTCGCATCCATACAAAACGCCTATCACCTGATGAATCGCACTTTCGAAACGGGCTTGGCGGAAGTCTGCCACCATGAGAACGTCGGACTATTGGCCTACAGTCCTTTAGCCTTCGGGCATCTGAGTGGTAAGTATGTCGCCGATGCGCAAGCACATGGACGCATCAATCTATTCAGCAATTTTGGTCAGCGCTACAACAAAATCAATGTACCGGCTGCAACTAAAGAATATGTGCGCATCGCCCAAGAAGCAGGCATCAGCCCTGCACATATGGCCTTGGCCTTCGTACGCTCGCGCTGGTTCACCAGTAGTGTAATCTTAGGCGCTACCAGCTTGGCACAATTGAAAGAGAATCTAGACAGCGCTGAAGTCCAACTCTCAGACGAAATCTTGGAGCAGATAGAATCGGTACACAAACGCTATCCAAATCCAGCGCCTTAATCTTGAGCGATAAACTCTAGCGCGTTATCGTCTGGATCACGGCAAAACAATGCCCTGCGTCCGGACTGACTGAGCGTGTAACTGATCCCCGCGTTTTCTAACCTACGTATTAGTTTATCGAGATCATTTGCAGTGAAAGCCACATGCCGATCACGTCCGCCGTGCTCGGGACGCGTCAGGCCGGCTTCAGGATTGGCGAGCAGCATGAGATGTATCTGTTGCCCAGGAGCAACGTCGTACCACATACCCTCAAAGTTCATATGTGGTCGTTTAGTATCTGGCTGCAAACCCAGCAGACCTTCATAAAAAACGCGCGAGCGTGCCAAGTCTGTGCTGATAAAAGTCGTATGGAGTATGGCTCTGATCATTTTCATGTTCGCACTCCTTATGGATAGTGACTTATAAGGCTCTAACCCTAACTGTCTTGCCCTTCACTTTACCCGCATTCAATTTACGCATTGCCTCACTGGCGATATCCCGCGCTACCGCAACATACGTCGAAAACTCGGTCACATTGATCTTACCAATCTGCTCACGGGTATAGCCCGCATCAGCAGTCAATGCACCCAGCACATCACCCGCACGTATTTTCTCCTTGCGACCACCAAGTATCTGCAAAGTCACCATGGGCGCGATCAACGGCGACTCTGCTTCGGTTTGCAATTCTTCCAACTCATGCCACTCTGGCTCTATCTGCATGATTTTGGCGATGATGAGGATACGATGTCGGTCGGTAGGACCACACAGCGTCAATGCCCAACCATTCTGATCGGCACGACCGGTACGACCGATACGATGCACATGGACTTCAGAGTCTGGTGTGACATCCACATTGATGACTGCCTCAAGTTGTGCGATGTCCAAGCCACGTGCTGCCACATCGGTCGCCACCAAAACCGAGCAACTACGATTCGCGAACTGAATCAAAACTTGGTCACGCTCGCGCTGCTCTAGGTCACCATTAAGCGTCAAGGCTTTTATACCTTGCGCATGCAACAACTCCAGCAAAGAGCGGCATTGTTGTTTAGTGTTACAGAACGCCAAGGTACTGGCTGGACGGTAATGCTTCAACAACTTGGCAACCGCATTCAGACGCTGGTCGTTCTCAATCTTGTAGAAACGCTGACGTATCTTGCTTTCTTCATGTTGCTCTTGCAGCTTTACTTCTTGCGGTTGATGCATGAATTGGCGCGCCAGCCGCTCTATACCCTCAGGATAAGTCGCAGAGAACAATAGGGTCTGACGGCGTGGCGGGCAATGCTTGATGACATAAGCCATGGCATCTACAAAGCCCATATCCAACATCCGGTCCGCTTCGTCGAGCACCAGTGTATTCAAGGCTTCCAAGTCCAAAGTGCCGCGCTCGATATGATCCATGATGCGGCCAGGTGTACCGACCACAATATGTGCACCGTGCTCCAGACTGGCGATTTGCGGACGCATGGTGGAGCCCCCGCACAAGGTTAGCACCTTGATGTTATCTTCAGCGCGAGCCAAGCGACGTATCTCCTGAGTGACCTGATCCGCCAACTCCCGCGTAGGACACAACACCATGGCCTGCACGGCGAATCGGCGCGGATTAAGATTGGTCAACAAAGGTAAAGCAAACGCAGCGGTCTTGCCACTACCCGTCTTGGCCTGCGCAATCAGATCATGGCCTGCAAGCGTGATAGGCAGGCTCTCGGCCTGTATCGGCGTCATGGTCGTATAACCCAATTGCTGCAAGGTCGCTTGTAGTGCAGGTGCCAGATTCAACTCGGCGAATGATCGCCCAGCACTATTCTCGGCCTTAGTGTCGTTATCTATCATCACAATCAATCCTTGCGTCGTTTATGTGGCGGCAGAGTCGCGCCTCTGACTAGATCCTTTTTGGATATCCACACTGGCTTGGGCTTAGGTTTAGTGATCTGCATATTCTTAACTTCTACCTTCTTGCTGGCACGGTAAGATTTAACTGCGGCAGCTATCTGCTCGGTACTGACGTAGATTTCTTTATGCTCGCCCTGCAGGTGATAATCAGCCAAGTGTTCCTTAAGGCGATATATCTTCTTGGGGGTATCGTCGTTCTTGCGCTGACTAGACATCATCGTCTGCGCATCGGCAGACAAGGCATAACCACCATCGACCTCAAGTATCAATCCATAGGCGGAAAGTCTGGCGTAGGCATCCGAGAGCTTGGTGTCAGAAGGAAGCGGGACCTCGGCTAAATCAATCGCCGCAATCACTTCGGTCAATTCGGCAGGACGTCGTTTGGAAGCGACGGACAAGGATAATAACAATATAGCGTCTACATCGTGGACTGGGTACATCGTGAACCTTTGCTTATAGTAAGTGGCGCCCGAAACGGGCGCGAGGACGAGAGTGTAATGGTTTAGCGCTATGGATGCCCGAGATGATTGTGATACAGCTAAGTTAAACCAGCTGTTCTATCCTGACGGCGACTTCGGCGATGTTGTTGCGCTTGAGCATAGTTAGCATCTCCTTTTCCCCCTCCGACACCACCTTGGAAAGATAGCGGATGTTGCGTTCTATGGACTCCTCATACAAGTTACGCGGCTCATCCAAGGTTGCATCGAAATGATTTTGCAAGCTCTTGTATGTACCTTCCAGTACACCATCCAGCTTCTCGCGCGTAACCTGATAAAAGCTCTCAGTCTTGCGTAGCAAATCGAACATATTCTGGTAGTTGCCAAAACCAGCTTCCTTAAACTCGTGATACAGGAACAACAGCTTCTCTAGATATTTGCGATCCGCCATCTGTCCCACGATGTCTGCCGTAGCGACGATGCGCGCCAACATGCGCGTACGCTCGCTCTTGAAATCAATCTGATCAAAAGGCCGGAAGTGCTCTGTACCTAATATCATACCCGTGATATTCACCAGTAAATCTGATGGCAGCAAGCGCTCATTGAAATAAGCCTTCATGAATTTCACACTGCGTTGCACATGAGTACGCGTGAACTGCGCCCCAGTTCCGCTCTCCTCACCCAGACGCTGTGCATAGCCTATGTCATGCATCAATATCGCCAGCATAATCAGGGTCAACTCCTCGTCAGTAAGATGTTCGCCAGACAGATGTACGCCATGCATCAACCTCACCCCACACATGAAAACTTCAAGTGTATGTGAGAGATCGTGGTACAGCGTCTTGATGGGCGCATAGCCTGGGAATTGCCCGTAGAACAGGCGCAACACATCTTTATAAACTTTTTCTACTAGCGTGAAATCGTAAGCAGGATTGATACGACGTACATTGGATACGACTTCTGCCCACACCGCATCCGTATCGGTGTTGTCGAACAGCTTGGAGACCGCAACGGCCTTTTGTATGTGTTTCATATCCTCAAACCTAGGCAGCTAGGGGCACAGAGTAGCGCAAGCCCGCATGGGCTGGCTAGTCTATACTTCGCCGCCCTCATCGTACAATTTTCCTGACAGCATGCTGGCAGAGACAATTAATACCGCACCCACCCAATCGCGTAACTGCATCTCTTCACCTGCTAGCAGATATGAAGAGACCGCAGCGATGACCAATTCGAACAAAAACAACAACACTGCCTGATTCGAGTGCAGATGCGTAACGCCATACTGCACGGCATAACTAACAGCGCACATTACTAGCCCCAATATCAACAACAATAAGCCGTGTTCAAAGTCTATGCCCTGCAACTGCGACCACCCGTCCCCTTGAAACCACAACAAAGGCAGCGTGAGTATGGCGGTACCTAGCCACACACTGTGCGACTTGGCCTCCACGCTCATGTGTGCAGCGCGACGCGAGACCACATTAGACAGCGCGAAACACATCCCTGCCGCCATACCCATCCACTCCGAAAAGTTCTGCGGCAAAGGCCAGCCCTGCTGCGGGTCCCACAACATCACAAATGCACCACCCAAAGACAAAGCGATAACCAGATATCCATAGCGATTCAGGCGTTCACCCAGCAACCAGTAAGACAACAACACCGTCCACAATGGGGCCAAATAGAACAGCAACATCACCCGCATCACATCGCCGTGCAGCATCGCCAGCACATAGCCTAAGTTAGCGGCTCCTGCGCTGCCAACCAGCAGCAATCCCCATCCGCCCATGTTGGGCAACTCCCTACGGAAGCGCGGCAACCACGCAGAGCCAAAAAGCATCGCCAGCACAAAGGTGAGTAAAGTCGCCAGCGCGCCAGAGATACCCACCTCCTGCAACATACGATAGGGATACCAAATCAGCCCCCACACCAAGGCGCCACTCAGCACGCCAGCAATAGCGCTGATTTCGGGTTTACTAGACACACTGTGATTTTGTTTGGTTGGCACTGGCCCGCCCCTTATAATGCGCGCTATTTTTTGCGCGACTAAGACTCAGTAGATGAATCCCGATCTAGAAAAACTTCAGCCCTATCCTTTTCAGAAATTGGCCGCTTTGTTCGGTGCCGTGAGCGCGAATCCTGCGCTACGCCCTATCAGTCTTTCAATAGGTGAACCAAAACACGCCACACCGCAATTCATCAAGGATGCGTTGATCAAGGGTCTGGATGGGCTGGCGAATTATCCCACAACGGCAGGCTCGGACGCGTTGCGTAACACCATGGCACAGTGGATCAGTAAGCGATACAACATCCCTGCACTAGATGCCAAGACCCAAGTATTGCCAGTGAATGGTAGCCGAGAGGCGCTGTTCGCCTTCGCTCAAGCGGTGATAGACCGCAGCCAGCCCGAACCTGCTGTAGTTTGCCCCAATCCTTTCTATCAGATATACGAAGGTGCGGCATTCTTATCGGGTGCGACGCCTTACTTCCTTAACACCCTGCCCGAAGATGGCTTTGCGCTGAATTTCTCTGAACTCCCAGAAAGCGTCTGGCAGCGCACCCAATTAATCTATGTCTGCTCGCCCGGCAACCCCAGTGGCAGTGTGATGAACTTGCAAGCATGGCAAGCGTTGTTCGAGATGTCAGACCGCTACGGTTTCGTAATTGCCTCAGACGAATGTTATTCGGAGATCTATTTCGGCAACGACCAACCACTGGGGGCGTTGCAAGCCGCACAACAATTGGGACGCAGCGACTACAAGAATCTGGTGATGTTCTCCAGCCTGTCCAAACGCTCCAATGTACCGGGCATGCGTTCCGGCTTTGTCGCGGGTGACGCAAAGGTAATCGCCAAGTTCGCGCTCTACCGTACCTATCATGGCTCAGCCATGAATCCAGCGGTGCAGGCTGCCACTATCGCGGCATGGAACGACGAAGCGCATGTCATCGAGAATCGTCGTTTATACGCTGAAAAGTTTGCACAAGTGGTCGCCATACTCAAACCTGTGTTGCCGGTGGTAATGCCCGACGCAGGTTTCTATCTGTGGATACGTACACCGATAGACGACGCCGTTTTCGCGCAAGGGCTGTATCGTGATTATAATGTCACCGTTTTGCCTGGCAGCTATCTGGCGCGAGAAGCGCACAGCGTAAATCCGGGCAAAAATTTTGTGCGTTTGGCACTGGTGGCCAACACCGCCGAAACGGTGGAAGCAGCACATAGAATCGCTGAATTCAGTCGTAAATTATGAGTCGTAAGCTATTAGACGTAAGTTGAATTAGTCCGCTACGCGGGTTTTGCTTTAACTTACGTCTTACGGCTCACGTCTATCAACTTTTTTAAACAGGAACCCATCATGGATCAATTACAAAAAATCATCGAAACCGCTTTTGAACGTCGCGCAGAGATCACGCCTCGCAATGCGGATGCGCAACTCAAAGAAGCGGTAGATGCCGTCATCACCCAGTTAGATCAGGGCAAGTTGCGCGTGGCGGAAAAGATCAACGGTGAGTGGGTCACACATCAATGGCTAAAGAAGGCCGTATTGTTGTCATTCCGTCTTGAAGACAACGCCTTTATCAAAGGCGGTTTCACCAACTACTACGACAAAGTGCCTTCAAAATTCGCTGACTACAACAGCCGCGATTTCCGTGAAGGCGGTTTCCGTGTCGTTCCGCCTGCTGCTGCACGCAAAGGTGCATACATTGCTAAGAACGTGGTATTGATGCCTTCCTATGTAAATATCGGTGCTTATGTCGATGAAGGCACTATGGTCGACACATGGGCGACCGTTGGCTCTTGCGCACAGATTGGTAAGAACGTGCACTTGAGCGGCGGCGTTGGTATCGGCGGCGTGCTTGAACCCGTACAAGCCAATCCGACCATCATCGGCGACAACTGTTTCGTGGGCGCACGCTCCGAAATCGTCGAAGGCGTGATTTTGGAAGACAACGTGGTCATCTCCATGGGCGTATTCATCGGCCAGAGTACCAAGATCTATGACCGTGAGACCGGTGAAGTGATGTATGGTCGCGTACCAGCAGGCTCTGTTGTGGTCAGCGGTAGCTTGCCTTCTGCAGATGGAAAGTACAGCCTATACTGCGCGGTCATCGTCAAGAAAGTCGATGCTAAGACTTTGAGTAAAGTCGGCATCAATGAGTTGTTACGCGGAATCTAAGAAGCAGTCGTTAGTTATTAGTCGGAAGACGTTAGTTGAAAAGCGGGTTTGCCTTAACTTACGACTTACGACTTACGACTAAAAACTTATAACTGGGAGAACCACCATGATCGTCACACCATTGCTGCAACTTGCCGCTGACAAGCAAGCATCCGATCTGTTCTTTTCGGTAGGCGCTCCAGTCAATATCAAGATCGAAGGCGTGGCCATGCCAGTCAACTCGCAGATACTTGATGGTCAAATGACCAAACAGATCGCCTACGAGTTGATGACACCGACGCAGATAGATGAGTTCGAGTTGCAGATGGAGATGAACTTTTCCTTCCGCGAGCCAACCATAGGCAACTTCCGTGTGAACGTGTTCCGCCAACGCGGAGATGTCTCCATGGTGATACGTCACGTCAAAGCCAACATCAATAAGGTCGAGAGTCTGA
The DNA here is from genome assembly GCA_038327315.1 of Burkholderiales bacterium. GTDB lineage: Bacteria > Pseudomonadota > Gammaproteobacteria > Burkholderiales > Gallionellaceae > Gallionella. The sequence continues at coordinate 58,048 of JBBQKX010000001.1, forward strand.
ACCTGCCCTCTGTGCTCAAAGAATTGATCATGGAGAAGCGCGGTCTGGTGCTAGTGGTGGGTGCGACTGGTTCGGGTAAGTCGACCACGCTGGCAGCGATGATAGAACACCGTAACAGCACCGCCAGCGGTCATATTCTGACCATAGAAGACCCAGTCGAATATATCTTTAAACACGAGAAATCCATCGTCAACCAGCGTGAAATCGGCACGGACACCTTGTCGTACGACCATGCGCTGTCCAGCGGTATGCGCGAAGCGCCTGATGTATTGATGATAGGTGAGGTACGTGACCGTGAAACTTTGAAGCATGCTTTGATTTTTGCTCAGACGGGTCACTTGTGCCTGACCACACTGCACGCCAATAACAGTTATCACGCGCTGAACCGTATCGTGAATTTCTTCCCCTACGATTCGCGTATGAGTGTGTTATCCGATCTGTCCATGTGTCTGCGTGCGGTCGTTTCACAACGACTAGTGCGCGGTGTGGATGGTAAGTTGATCCCAGCGGTGGAAATCTTGCTTAAAACCACACTGATTGCCGATTTAATCAAAAATGATGAGATTGAAAAGATTCGAGAGGCCATCGAGAAAAGTGTCTCAGCAGGTTCCCAGACATTCGAGCAGGCGCTGCATAAGCTCATCAAAGCTGGCAAGATCACTAAGGAAGAAGGCATGCGTCACGCTGACTCTTCCAGCAACTTATCCAGCTTGATCGAATTCACCAGCAATCGCACTGAGCCGCATGCTGTATTCGATCCCAATATGCCACGTTCGGGTGATGCAATTGATCTGGGTGATATCAAACTAGATATGGATGCTAAGAAATAAATGAAGTTGTATGGCATCCCCAATTGCAATACCGTCAAGAAAGCGCGCGACTGGTTAAGCTCTCACGATATCGCTGTCGAGTTCCATGATTTTAAAAAACATGGGCTGAGCGTTTCAATTGCCCAACCTTGGCTGCAACAGGCCGAATGGAGCAAGTTAGTGAATCGTAGCGGCCTGACTTGGCGGGGTTTGCCTGAAGAACGCAAACAACAGATTGTAGATGACGCCAGTGCACTCGCCTTAATGTTGGAAAAGACCAGCGTCATCAAACGCCCCATCCTAGAACAAGATGGTCGCATCCTACACATTGGTTTCGATGAAACCGCATATACAAAAATCTTCAATCTATAAAACGCCATGTCAGAAACCTTAGAACTCGCCAAAGCACTGATCGCACGCCGCTCCCTCACCCCTGAGGACGCAGGCTGCCAAGACATCCTCATCGAACGTCTCAGCAAACTTGGCTTTAGCATAGAGCGCATGCGCTTCGGCAACGTCGATAACTTGTGGGCGCGTCGCGGTACGACCAGCCCAGTAGTCGTGTTCGCCGGGCACACCGATGTAGTGCCTAGTGGCCCACCAGAATCTTGGTTCAGCCCACCTTTCGAACCCACCATACGCGACGGCATGTTGTACGGCCGTGGTTCAGCCGACATGAAGACTTCCATCGCAGCCTTCATCACCGCCATCGAAGCCTTCCTAATTGCGCATCCAGTCCACAATGGCTCTATTGCACTGCTGATCACCTCGGATGAAGAAGGTGTGGCAGTAGACGGTACAGTACGTGTGGTAGAAGCATTGCAAGCGCGGGGCGAGAGCATTGATTTTTGCATCGTGGGTGAACCGACCTCTAATCACAAAGTCGGCGACATGATCAAGAACGGCAGACGCGGCTCGCTCAACGGCACCCTCACTGTCCAAGGTGTGCAAGGCCACATCGCTTACCCTCATCTGGTGAACAACCCCATCCACATGGTCGCACCGGCCATCGCGGAACTGTTGACCACCACTTGGGATAATGGCAACGAATATTTCCCGCCGACCTCTTGGCAGATTTCAAATATGAACAGCGGCACAGGTGCGACTAACGTTGTGCCCGGCACAGCCGATATCTTGTTCAACTTCCGCTTCTCCACGGCCAGCACGGCACAGCAATTGCAGGACAAGGTGCATGCCATCTTGGACAAGCACAAAGTGAAATACGACTTGGTATGGGAGTTGTCAGGCAAGCCCTATCTGACCGCGAAAGGCAGCTTGGTCGCTGCCATCAGCGATGCCATCGCACAGGCTTACGGCATCACACCTGAGCTCTCGACCAGCGGCGGCACATCGGATGGTCGCTTCATCGCGGACATCTGCCCGCAAGTCATAGAGTTTGGCCCGCTCAATGCGACCATACACAAACTGAACGAATGCGTGGGCGTGGCCGATATCGAACCGCTCAAGCTCACTTATCAACTCACATTGAAGAATCTGTTGGTGAACTAAATGATGACTATTATCCTGATCGTTTCCTGCCTATTAGTCGCTTTCGTGTTGTTTTTGCGCTACGACGTGCATACCTACAAATATCGCGACCTTAATCAAGAGCAACAAGCTGCGGCTGAAACAGATGAAAAAGCCGAAGAAAAGTCCCAGTCTAACGACAAGCCACAATGAGCGTCCATTTCTCCTCAGCGACCAGTGAGTTGCACACCGTTAGAGACTTCCTGCGCTTCGCAGTCAGTCGATTCCATCAAGCGGAACTATTCTTCGGACACGGTAGCAGCGTAGCCTATGACGAAGCGGCATATCTCATTCTGCATACCCTGCATCTACCCTTGGATAGACTGGAACCCTTCTTGGATGCGCGTCTGACTTCTAGCGAACGCACCGAGGTATTAAACATCATCCAGCGTCGTGTTGAAGAGCGCATCCCCGCTGCTTATCTGACCAACGAAGCCCTCCTAGGTGAATATAGCTTCTATGTAGACGAACGCGTGATTGTGCCGCGCTCCTTCATTGCAGAACTGTTACGCCAGGGAATGAATCCGTGGATACCCGACCCAGAGATTGTCAGTGCGGTATTGGATATGTGTACAGGCAGCGGTTGTCTAGCCATCGTCGCAGCACACGAGTTCCCTTATGCGCATGTGGATGCTGTCGATCTGTCACCAGATGCGCTGGAAGTAGCCGCCATCAATGTCGCAGACTATGAGCTTCAGAACCGCGTTGAATTGATACAGTCCGACCTCTTCAGTCAACTCGCTGGTCGCAAATACGACCTCATCATCAGCAACCCACCCTATGTGGATGCACCCTCGGTCGCAGAATTACCGGCGGAATATCTGCATGAACCCAAGATGTCATTGGGCAGTGGTGAAGACGGCTTAGATGCGACCCGCATCATCCTTGAGCACGCTGCTGAGCACCTCAGCGATAACGGCATACTCGTAGTAGAGATCGGCCACAACCGCGAGATCCTCGAAGCCGCCTACCCGAACTTGCCCTTCACTTGGCTAGATGTCACGGCAGGCGACCAATTTGTATTCATGCTGCACCGCAATGACCTTCTCTAAATCTTCGAAATTTGAATTGCAGGTTAGCGTGCAAGGCGAATCGTGGCATACCCAGTTGGCAGCTAAGAAATGAGCGAGCAAGCAACGCAGCAGCTCAGCCGCAAATCTGATTTGGCTATAGAGCATTACGAAAATTTTCCGGTCGCCTCCATCTTGATGCCCCGCCGTCTGCGCAAGCCGGTGGCGGCCATCTATCATTTCGCACGTGCTGCAGACGATATCGCTGATGAAGGGGAAGCCAGTGATACGCAACGTCTGCAAGACTTGGAGGAATTTCGTGCAGAGCTAGCGCGCATCACAGCGCATGAGATGCCGCTCACACCCTTGTTCCAAAATCTTGCGCCGCAGATTGCGCAGTTCCAACTGCCGATGCAGCCTTTCCATGATTTGCTGAATGCTTTCTCGCAAGATGTGGTGCAGAAACGTTATGAGAACTATGAGGCCCTACTCGATTATTGTCGGCGTTCTGCCAATCCTGTCGGCACGCTGATGCTACATCTCTACGAAGAAGCCACGCCGGTCAACCTCGCTTACTCAGATGCCATCTGCACCTCTCTGCAATTAATCAACTTCTGGCAGGACATCGCCAAGGACAATCTCATCTCACGCATCTACCTGCCTTTAGACGAGATGGCCCAGTTCGGCGTGATTCCGCAGCACATCAGCGAGCAACGCTGCGATGAGGCATGGCGCGCACTAATGAAGTTTCAGGTCGATAGAGCCAGAGCCCTGATGCTGCAAGGCGCACCGCTGGGCAGCATATTGACCGGACGCATCGGACTGGAGATGCGCATGATCATCGCGGGTGGTCTGCGTATCTTGGACAAACTTGAATCCGTCGATTACGACATGTTCCGCCACCGCCCAGTATTGCGCCCTTACGACTGGGTTATCATGCTGGCCAAAAGTGCCCCTCACCGTTACTGAGAATTATGGATCCTAATCAATACTGCCAAGACAAAGCCGCTGCCAGCGGCTCTAGTTTCTACTACAGCTTCATGTTCTTGCCGCTGGAAAAACGCCGCGCTATCGTTGCGCTGTACGCCTTCTGCCGCGAAGTGGACGATGTGGTTGACGAATGCACGGACGAGGAAGTCGCACGCACCACGCTCAACTGGTGGCGCGCTCAAGTAGCCGACATCTATAACGGCAAGCCGCAGCATCCAGTCGCCATCGCACTGGTGCCTGTCGTCAAACAATTCAACATGGCGCAGGAACACCTGCAGGAAATCATAGATGGCATGGAGATGGATCTTGACCAGCCGCGCTATCAGGACTTCAAATCACTACAACTGTATTGCTACCGTGTTGCCTCTGTGGTCGGTCTGCTTTCGGTAGAAATCTTTGGCTATACCAATCGACAAACGCTCAAATATGCACATGATCTAGGCATCGCATTCCAGCTCACCAACATCATCCGTGATGTGGGCGAGGATGCGCGTCGCAACCGCATCTACCTGCCTATGGATGAGATGCAACAGTTCGGCGTTACCGCCGCTGACATCCTCAATGCACGCGAGACTGAGAACTTCCAGAAATTGATGGTCTTCCAGATCGAACGTGCACAACGCTATTACGACCAAGCGTTGGCCCTGTTACCTGCGGAAGACCGCAAGACCCAACGCACCGGCCTCATCATGTCTGCCATTTACCGAGCGACGCTGGAAGAAGTCGTCGCCAGCGGCTGCCATGTGCTGAAAGAGCGCATCTCACTCACCCCGCTGCGCAAGCTGTGGTTAGCCTTCAAGACGTGGCTCAAGAACTAAATGTCGCAGTAATCGGTGGCGGCTATGCAGGCATGACTGCCGCAGTCGAACTGGCTGCGCGTGGCATCCCGGTTACAGTCTACGAAAGTGCCAAGCAGCTAGGTGGTCGCGCACGTGGCGTACTTTACAACGACACTCAATTAGACAACGGCCAGCATCTATTACTGGGTTGCTATCGCGAGACCTTGCGCCTCATCGAGATGGTTGGCGGAGATATCAACCAGGATTTTTTATGCCTGCCTTTGCAACTCGATTTGCATAAACAATTCTCACTCAAAGCGCCGCGCCTTCCTGCCCCGCTGCATCTGCTCGTCGCCTTTCTAAAAGCGCATGGGCTCAGTTGGAATGAACGCTTCAAGGCTGCACGTTTCATGCTGGCACTACAGAAGATGCAGTTCCGTTTGCCCCAAGACATGACGGTAAACGCACTGCTAGACCTATACGAACAAGATCACAACCTCAAACTAAAACTCTGGGAACCACTTTGCATCGCTGCCCTGAACACGCCTATCCATAAGGCTTCCGCGCAAGTGATGTTGAATGTGTTGCGTGACGCTTTGAACCGCAAGCGTGCCGATAGCGACATGCTGTTGCCACGCTTGGACTTCAGCGCCTTGTTCCCGGATCGCGCGGCGGCTTATGTCGTACAGCGGGATGGACAAGTATCGTTGACCGAGGGCGTGGAGCTAATCACTGTGAACGAGCTTGGTGTGGCCTTAACCACCGCGACTGGCGTGCATCAGCACAGCCATGTCATCTGCGCTGCCTCGCCTGTGGTGACGGCCAAACTGCTGCGTCCTATCGCCGCTTTACAAGCCAGCGTGGCACAAATTGATGCACTAGAACATCAACCCATCTACACCCTGTATTTGCAATATCCCTCGCATGTACACCTACCCAGTCCCATGTTGGGCTTACACCAGCGCTATAGCCAATGGCTGTTCGATAAAGGGCAGATCGCTGGACAGCGTGGCCTAATCGTCTCCGTCATCAGCGCCGAAGGTATACATCAGGACTTGTCTCATGAAGCATTGGCAAGCAAGGTCATCGCCGAGTTGGGCGTAGAGTTCGGCATCACAGAAATACCGCAATGGTACAAAGTCATCGCAGAAAAGCGCGCGACTTTCTGCTGCTCACCCAATCTGTCTCGTCCGAACCAAATCACCGCATTACCGCAGATATTGCTAGCAGGAGACTACACCGCAGGTGATTATCCTGCGACCTTGGAAGGTGCAGTGATGAGCGGCGTGCGCTGTGCCGCAGCAGTGAAATTGCAGTCGTAAATTAAGTCTGTGAAGCAGTCGTAAGACGTAAGCTGGAAGTCGTAAGTTAAGTCAAAAACTCGCAAGCTCCACGTCTTACGTCTTCCCTCTTACGTCTTCCCTCTGCGTCAGATACAAACGCAGGTCCAATTCATACTGGTGATAGTTAGGCTCCATGTGTAGACAGAGCTGGTAGAAAGCTTTGTTGTGCTGCATCTCTTTGAGGTGAGCCAGCTCGTGCACCACAATCATCTTGAGGAATTCTGGCGGTGTCTCTTTGAACAAGGCGGCGATGCGTATCTCGCTATGCGCGCGCAGCTTGCTGCCCTGCACGCGTGAACTAGCACGATGCAAACCCAGTGCACTGTGCAACACCTGCAAGCTACTGTCATAAGCGACCTTATTGATCGCGGGCGCTGCGCGCATAGCTTGATTCTTCAACGCCATCACATAGTCGTACAAAGCCTTGTCGGTGCGTACGCTATGCTGCTGGGTATATTTGCGCGCCAGCAAATCTGCCAGTTTTCCTTGCTCCAGCAACAGCCTCGCCTGAGTCTGAATATGCTCAGGATAGCCGCCTAGATACTTCATGCGCTACGCCGTCCGCTGCGGAAGTACGCGGTGTTGTCGTAAAAATCTGACTGCTCATTTTCTGACCACCATCCCGGCACGCCCAACAAAGGTACGGGACACAGTTCACGCGTACTACGACAATTCTCAGGGTCAGCCCAATACGCCGCCAATTGCTCATCCAGTTGAGCCAACTGTTGCGCTTGAGTGAGTGCAAAAAAATCT
>JBBQKX010000002.1:0-65077 GCA_038327315.1 Burkholderiales bacterium
CATCGTAGCGGGTATAGGTTACTACTCAGTACGTATTTTGATGCAACGTAACCAGTTAATCCGAGGTAAGTGGTAATGATGAGATTGTATTCGGGGACTAGTTGTCCTTATAGCCATCGTTGTCGTATCGTGTTGTTTGAAAAAGGCATGGATTTTGAGGTGATTGATGTGGACTTGCACAACAAGTCTGAAGATGTCGCCGCAATCAATCCCTATAACAAGGTACCCGTGCTGGTTGAACGCGATCTGATTCTTTACGAAGCGAACATCATTAATGAGTATATCGATGAGCGCTTTCCACATCCTCAGCTTATGCCGCCTGATCCTGTTTTACGTGGGAGAACACGATTGTTCCTGCATAGATTCGAGCAAGAGTTGTACGCTCATGTCGATGTGATTGAACAAGGTGTGCCTAAAGCCGCCGACAAGGCAAGAATTGCCATTCGTGACAATCTAACTCAGTTGTCTCAGATACTGACTAAACAGAAATTCCTGTTGGGTGACGAGTTCTCTATGTTAGATGTTGCAATTGCACCTTTGCTTTGGCGTTTAGACAAGTACGGCATACAAATGAGTAAAGATGCAGCCCCCATGATGAAGTACGCAGAGCGTATTTTCTCCCGTCAGGGTTTCATCGATGCTTTGACTTCACCTGAAAGAGCGATGCGTAAGTGAGTGAGTTGTCCACCCGCCCTTATTTGATAAGGGCGATATATGAATGGTGTGTGGATAGTGCTTTGACCCCATACCTTGCAGTTAAGGTGAATGAACAGACTGAAGTACCGATTGCTTATGTGAAGGATGGCGAAATCGTCCTAAGCCTCAGCGTAAGTGCGGTGCGTAATCTTGAGATGGGCAACGAGTACATCACGTGTTCGGGCCGTTTTGGCGGCTCACCCTTCAATTTGATTGTGCCTGTGGTTGCAGTAATCGGCATTTTTGCCAAGGAGACTGGTCAGGGATTGATATTTCAAGCTGAAGATCAACTTCCTCCTGATGACGAGGCTGAAAGCGAAAAAAAACCAACACCTCAAAAGCCATTCCTAAAAATCGTGAAGTAAATAAAAAGCCGCAGTTCAAACTGCGGCTTTTTTACATTTCAAAATAGCAAATTAATTAGTTAGCGAAATTTGCATTTTACTGAGTGCTTTTTGCTCAATTTGTCTAATGCGCTCAGCAGACACATTGAATTCAGCGGCCAATTCGTGCAGCGTTGATGCATGACTCTCATTCAGCCAACGTGCCTCGACGATACGTCTGCTACGATCATCTAGACTTGAAAGTGCATTCGCTAAACCAGTCGATTGAATTTGTTCTGCTTGATTGGCTTCTAAAATCATCGATGGTTCATGCTCAGCATTGTCTGCCAGATATTGTATAGGTGAGTATGCCTCATCTGTATCCGTGCCACTGGGTTCTAAAGCTAGCTCATGTCCTGCAAAGCGCGACTCCATATCAAGCACATCGTGTTCTGAGACATTCAGCTGCTGAGCGATCTCGGTTACTTGTTGAGGTTTAAGTGGGCCGAGACCTTGCTTCAAACTGCGTAAATTAAAGAATAATTTACGTTGTGATTTAGTCGTAGCAATTTTGACCATGCGCCAATTTTTAACCACGAACTCGTGTATCTCAGCACGTATCCAGTGCAAAGCGAATGAAACTAAACGTACACCACGCTGCGGATCAAAGCGTTTAACCGCTTTCATCAAGCCAATATTGCCTTCCTGAATTAGGTCGGCCTGAGCTAGGCCATATCCTGCATAGCCACGGGCTACGCTGACGACGACACGGAGGTGAGAGACAATCAGCTGACGGGCAGCATCAAGGTCGTTGTGTACATTCAAGCGGGTAGCCAATGAGAACTCCTCCTCTGCAGTAAGGATAGGGAAGCGGTTGACTGTTTGTACATAGCTTTCCAAGCTGCCTAGAGCAGATGGCATCTGAAAATTCATCATGCTGTTATTCATTGTGGATATCTCCTAGTGGGTATTTTAGCACTCTGTGGCTTAGAGTGCCAAATCTGGCTATGGTTCTGCCACATTGAGAAATAATTACGAAATTAATGAGGCTCAATCTGATTTAGGTGCCTAGCCACGGATAACCAAGCGCCCAGCCAACCTAAATAGAGAGAGAAAAGGAGCAAGGATAGACCGTCAGCCAGGCCAAGTGGGTTTAAGGCGAATTGGCTCGCATAAAGTTGAGAGAGATTTGCTAGTGGGTGATTAAGCAGCAATAGACTGATGGAAACGATGCCATAAGCGGTACATCCACCCAGCAAGCCTTGGAGGGCTCCGAAATAAAGGAAGGGGCGGCGTATAAAGCCATCGGAAGCACCTATTAGCTTGGATACCTCTATCTCATCACGTTGAGTGAGTATTTGTAAACGTATGGTGTTGAAGGTGATGGCAATCAATGCAAGGCTAAGTAAACTAGCCAGTATTAAAACGGCAAGATTCGCAAATTTCAGTAGCGCTTCAAGTTTGTACGCCCAAGCTGAGTCGAGTTGTGCCAGTTCCACCTTGGGGAGTTTTGCAATTTCTGTACGCAGATTGTCAAGAACCTGTGCAGTGCCAGATTTTGGGCGAACGATATATGCGTCAGGCAAGGGATTCTTCTCAAGTCCGCCGATTACATCAGCCAGACCAGTACTCTGCTTGAGTTGCTGGAGAGCTTGATCCTTGGGTACGAATTCTAGGTGTTCAATAGCAGAGTTTTGCGCTAAAGATTTGCGTAACGTCTCTATGTCATCTGCACGGCTGTCCATGCTCATAAAGACGCTAATCTGTGGCGTGCCTGAAAGCTGTAGTACCAGACCCTGTGCATTCTGTAGCAATACATACATGCCTGCGGGTAGGCTGAGCGCGATACCGATCACCAGCGTATTGAGCAAGCCTGCTAGAGGCGGGTTGAAGATACGTGTAAAGGCGACACGCATCACTCTAAGATGTTGGGTGAGTAAGCGCTTCATAAAGGAGTCTGTGTCGCCAAGTTTGATTGCAATACGCCTTGCTTGAGGTTAAGTACTCGCACTTTGTCATGTGATTGCAGCACGCCCGCATCATGTGTGGAGATCAACAGCGTTACACCGACTTGATGGAAAGATTTGAAGATAGCCATGATGTCGGAGGCGTAGTCTGCGTCAAGATTTCCAGTAGGCTCATCTGCTAGCAATATGGTGGGGCGGTTGACAATGGCTCGTGCGATGCACAGTCTTTGCTGCTCGCCGCCGGAAAGTGCGATAGGGTTGGCTTTTTCGCGTTTGAGTAGGCCTACCTTGTCCAAAGCTGCGCGTACACGTTGCGCGCTCTCTTTGTGATCGAAACCGCCAATCTGTAATGGCAGCATAACGTTGTCAAACACGTTGCGGTCGAATAGCAGTTTATGGTCCTGGAAAATGATGCCCAGATTTCGTCTCAAGTAAGGAAGTGCAGATGACTTGAGCACACCTACATTTTGGTTGTTGACTAGCACGCTACCGGAATTAGGACGCTCTATGCCGGCAACCAACTTCAGTAAAGTACTTTTACCTGCGCCGGAATGACCCGTCAGGAAGGCCATCTCGCCCTGCGCGATCTCGAAGGTAACATTACACAGCGCCTCGTAACCACCGGGGTAGCGTTTGTGCACTTGGCTGAAACTGATCATTCGTCCAGACCTAACAAGGCTGTGATGAAATCTTCCGCATCAAAGGGGCGTAAATCGTCCAAGCCTTCACCCACGCCTATGAAGCGAACGGGAATAGGGTGTGCCTTGGCGATCGCGGCGATCACGCCACCCTTGGCAGTACCGTCAAGTTTGGTGAGGATCAGGCCAGTTACACCAAGAGCTGTATCGAAGGCTTTGACCTGACTGAGTGCGTTCTGACCAGTATTTGCATCTAGTACTAGCAATACTTCATGCGGCGCTTCTGGCAGAACCTTGGTGATCACACGTTTTACTTTTTTAATCTCTTCCATCAAGTGAGCTTGGGTCGTGAGACGTCCAGCAGTGTCGGCCAACACGACGTCAATCTTGCGTGCTTGTGCAGCCTGCACGGCGTCGTAGATTACAGCCGCAGCATCACCGCTTTGCTGTGAAATGACCGTCACGTTGTTGCGATCACCCCACATGATGAGTTGTTCACGTGCAGCAGCACGGAAAGTGTCGCCGGCTGCTAGTAATACGGACAGTCCTTGGCCCTGCAGATACTTGGCAAGTTTGCCTATGGATGTAGTCTTGCCTGCACCATTAACCCCTACCATCATGATGACGAAGGGCTTGTGTGTGTGTGCTTGCAATGGCTGCGCTAAGGGTTGAAGCATTTTGAGCATGCAATTAGCAAGCGCTTGCTTCAGTTCCTTAGCTTCAGTCAGGTGCTGTTCTTTAACGATGCGACGCAAATCAGCAAGTAGTGTGCGTGTCGCATCCATGCCGACATCGGCCGTAATCAGCAATGTCTCGAGCTCTTCGTAGAGCTCATCATCAATCTTGCCGCCGCGGCTGAACAGCTCACCAAATTGACTGCCTGTGCGAGACAAACCTGCCTTTAGACGCACGACCCAACTTGACTGAGTGCTTGCCTCGTCAGTAGGTGTACTCACGGCAGAAGATTTTTTCTTGAGGAAACTAAACATCGATTCGGGTGGTCTGAGATAGAAAATGTCGGATAATGCGAGACGCATTTTATTCTGTTGAACCAATTAGGGCTATAGCTATGAAAATTCTTTTGTTGGGAATGACTTTGCTATTGAGTGTTACACCCACAGTACACGCAAAGATTTATGAACACACGCTTTCTAACGGTCTCAAGGTCGTGGTGGATGAGGACCATCGTGCACCCGTCGTAGTGCAGCAGATCTGGTACAAAGCAGGCAGCATGGATGAGGTCAGCGGCAAGACAGGTATAGCACATGTGCTTGAACACATGATGTTCAAAGGCACGCATGCCGTACCTGCTGGAGAATTTTCTAAACGTATCGCAGCGGCAGGCGGTCGTGAGAATGCGTTTACTAGTAATGACTACACCGCTTATTTCCAGCAATTGCACAAATCCAAGTTGGCGTTGGCGATGCGCTTGGAAGCAGATCGTATGCACAATCTGAATCTGTCCGCGAGCGAGTTCGCCAAAGAGATTAAGGTTGTAATGGAAGAGCGTCGTTGGCGCACAGATGATCAGGCCAGTGGCATGTTGCAAGAGCGCATGAATGCGGCCATCTATCTGGAGCATCCTTATCACCACCCAGTCATCGGTTGGATGGACGATCTGGAGGCGATGACAGTCGCGGATGCCAAGGATTGGTATCAACGCTGGTATGCACCGAATAACGCGACCTTAGTAATTGCAGGTGACGTCAAGGCCTCCGAGGTGTTTGGCATGGCGCAACATTTCTACGGCAAGATTGCCAAACACAACCTGCCTATGCGCAGGAAATTGACAGAGCCACCTCAGGTCGGTATCAAACGTATCGTGGTCAAAGCGCCAGCCGAGTTGCCGCAATTGATTATGAGTTATCGTGCGCCGACTATTAGCGACCCTAGCAAAGACACAGAGCCATATGCACTAGAGGTCCTCGCCGGCATCTTGAATGGTAACGACTCTGCACGTCTGAATAAACATTTGGTTCGTGAGCAGCAGATTGCCAGTGATGTTGGTGCGGGCTATGACTCCGTCGCGCGTGGCCCCAGCGTGTTCACGTTGGAAGCTACGCCGTCTACAGGAAAGACTGTGCAGGAAGTGGAAGCTGCGTTGCGTAACGAGATTGCTCTATTGGTCAAAGACGGCGTTAGTGCAGAAGAGCTGCAACGTGTGAAGGTGCAGGTAATGGCGGGAGAGGTCTATAAAAAAGACTCAACTTTTTATCGCGCAATGCAGATTGGGCAGATGGAAAGTATAGGCGTGGGTTATCAGGCGATACCGGTGATGTTGGACAAGATACAAGCAGTGACAGCCGAGCAGGTGCAGCAGGCTGCTCAGACTGTATTGCAGGACGACGGTCTGACTGTGGCGGTACTGGATCCACAACCATTGAGCGATAAACCTAAACGTGCGGAAGGGAATTTCCATGCTCACTAAATTCATCAAGCCGATATTGTCAATCGCGCTATGCATATGTAGCGTCAACGCAATGGCGACACCCAACATCCAGCATTGGCAGAGTGCTAGTGGTGCGAAAGTATTATTTGTAGAAGATCATGACATCCCCATGTTGGATGTGGCCGTAAGCCTACCTGCTGGTAGTAGCTACGATAGCGAGCCAAAATCTGGATTGGCAGCAATCACACATCACCTGTTAGATTTGGGTTCAGAAGGTATGAACGAAGATGACACAGCACGCGGATTGGCCGATCTGGGTGCGCAACTGGGTGGCGGTTTCGATCAGGATAGAGCGAGCATATCCTTGCGCACCTTGAGCAATATTGCAGTGCGTGACAAGGCCTTAGCCATCATGGCGCGTGTGCTACAACATCCTCTGTATGCTCCAGAGATATTAGCGCGTGAGCAGACACGCGTCATCGCGGGCCTCAAAGAAGCAGAGACCAAACCCGAGAGCATCGCAGACAAGGCTTTCCAGAAAGCGGTATATGGAGATCATCCTTATGCATTGCAGGTCTCTGGTTCCGTAGATAGCGTGCGTGCACTCACCGTGCAGGACTTGCAGGACTTTTATCGTAACCATTACAACGCGAATCATGCCGTCGTCGCCATCATGGGCGATGTGTCGCGTGAACAAGCCAGCGCCATTGCGGAACAACTGACCAGCGAACTACCTAAGACCGAAGTCGAGCTGAGGCTGCCGCAGGTCGTTAAGCAGATATCCGCGAGTGAGCAACGTATTGCACATCCTGCGAGTCAGAGCCATATCTTGATTGGCGCGCCGGGGATGTCGCGTAGTGATCCTGACTATTTTCCATTGTATGTCGGTAACTACATATTGGGCGGTGGTGGTTTCGTTTCACGTTTAATGAATGAGGTGCGTGAAAAGCGAGGTCTGGCATATAGCGTGTATAGCTATTTCATGCCACTCAAGCAAACAGGTGCATTCCAATTAGGATTGCAGACCAAAAAAGAGCAGGCAGATGAAGCGCTGGCTTTGGTACGCAAGACGCTAGCTAAATTCATCGCCAAAGGACCTACCGAGCAGGAGTTGATTGCTGCTAAGCAGAACATCGTCGGCGGCTTCCCGCTACGCATCGATAGCAATCGCAAGATATTGGAATACCTGAGCATCATCGGCTTCTACGACATGCCACTGACCTATCTGGATGACTTCACCCGTCGTGTAGACCAAGTTACTGTGGCCCAGATACGTGATGCCTTCAAGCGTCATATCGATCCTCAGCATATGGCGACTGTGATTGTGGGTGCGCCTGAGGGAGATAAGAAATAAACAAGATCAGGATCAATGGCGGCGAGCTGCGTAGCCGTGTTATCACTTTTCCTGATGCAGAAGGTCTGCGTCCCACCCCCGAGCGCGTGCGTCAAACCTTGTTTAATTGGTTGGGGCAGACTCTATATGGGCGTACTTGTTTGGATCTATTCGCGGGTAGTGGTGCCTTGGGTTTCGAGGCTCTGTCGCGAGGGGCTGAGAAGGTAGTGATGGTAGAGAAGAACCCCAAGGTTTTTCGTGCGTTGGAGGCGAATATTAATAAATTAGAGTTATCTAATATTTCCTCCTATTGCCAAGATGGGCTAGAATTCGCCACGCGTGACAAGCAACGTTATGACGTGATCTTTCTTGATCCGCCATTCCAAGCCGATTTACTACCCAGATTGTTCGAGATACTGCCCGCTAAACTTAGCGAGTCGGGTTTGATTTATGTCGAATCTGGTGCAGTCATCAATGCACCAGTGGGCTGGGAGGTCGTGAAGTCGGGTAAGGCAGGACAAGTGCATTACCAACTATTGAGAGTCCAACATGATTAAGGTCGTATATCCAGGTACATTCGACCCCATCACCAAAGGACACGAAGATGTCGTCAGAAGGGCGGCAGGATTGTTCGGTGAAGTGGTGGTGGCAGTCGCGGCGAGCAGGGCGAATACTCTGTTCGATCTGCAAGAGCGTGTGGATATGGCACGTCAGGTGTTTGCAAATCAACCCAAGGTTCGTGTTGAGGGCTTTGACGGTTTGTTGATGAGTTTTGTGCAGCAGCAAGGTTCGCGTGTCGTATTGCGCGGTTTGCGTGCGGTGTCGGACTTCGAATATGAGTTCCAGTTGGCTGGCATGAATCGCAATCTTTATCCTGAAATGGAGACGCTGTTCTTAACGCCAGCAGAGAAGTACACCTTCATTTCAGCGACTATGGTGCGCGAGGTGGCGAGATTCGGTGGCGATGTGAGTAAGTTCGTCTCACCCATCGTGGTAGAAAGATTGCAACAAAAGTTTACAAGTAATAACGCTAAATAAACGGTCCGATATAGCATGGACCTAGCCATATAGAGGAGAGAAAAATGTCACTACTGATTACCGATGAATGCATCAACTGCGACGTATGCGAGCCTGAGTGCCCGAACGATGCGATTTCGCAAGGCGATAGCATCTATGTCATCGACCCAAACAAATGTACAGAATGTGTAGGTCATTACGACACACCACAATGTGTGGAAGTGTGTCCCGTAGATTGCATACCTTTGGATTTGAACAACCCAGAAAGCAAGGAACAGTTGCAAGCTAAATACGAAAAATTGATAGCAGCCAAGTAAGCTACTTTTTTGAGCAAATGCCACGTGCACGCACGTGGCATTTTTCTTTTTGCGATTACTCCATCACTAGCAGCGCCAAGGCAATACAGGCAGGAATGGCTTGTATCCAGAGTATCTTCCTGTCTGCCGTTAGTGCACCATAAATGCCTGCGATGATGATGCAGATGAGAAAGAAGATATCGATGGCTCGTCCCGCAGCCCCCAGATAGAGACCCCACACCAGTCCGGCAGCGAGAAAGCCGTTATACAGGCCTTGGTTCGCCGCCAGCGTTTTCGAAGCAGTAGCGAATTCGTGTGTGGTTCTGAAGGTGCGCAAGCCTAAGGGCTTATCCCAGAAATACATCTCCAGCAGCATGAAGTAGGCGTGCAACAGTGCGACGAGTGCGATGGTGATATAGGCTAGCATCATGCGTCTCCCAGAGTGGGGTGCAGCTCAGCTTAGCTGCCTGCGTGCAACTTAGAAAGCGCTACTTCTTGGCGTGATAGGCGGCGATCACGGTGGGTAGCTTGTTGGGACCGTGAACACGGATCTGCTTGTTGACGTTCTTCTCGCCGAACACAACAGTGATTGCACTCACCGCTACGCCGAACTCTCCCGCCAGATAGCGCATCATGTGAGCAGTTGCACCGCCACGACGCGGTACGGCTGCGGCATAGACTTCAAGTTGATGACCAATCACCTGACCTATCGCATCGCCTTTAGAATTGGGTCTACCCAAGATATTCAGCACCAGCGTGTCACCTTCCCAGTGACAGAACGAGGCCACAGCTTTCCCACCTAAGACTGGCAATTCAGTGCTTCTTCCAAACGCCTTGTATCGGTTTTGCCTGGCGACTCGCGCCCATCGAAGGAGCATGATAGAAGTCCAGCAGAGTGCGCAGCACGTTGTAGTGGTCGACGCGTTGATCGTTCGTGCCATGCTTGACCATGGGGCCTAGCAGCAGTGTGACCACATGATTGCCCTCGCGACCGTTGTCCTCGTCCCAGGTCAAAATCAATAAACTATTGTGCTTGTATGCCCACTCGACATAAGGCGCGACATGGGTTTGCAACCAAGCGTCAGCAGACTCGAAACTGCCATCATGCATATCGTTGTTTTGGTTGGGGATGAGGAAGGCTACCGTAGGCAACTTGCTAAAATCTTGAGGCATATCCTCTAGACGGAGATTCATCTCTGCTGGCAAGCGTGTACCTTGCCAGTTGGAGAGTGGATTGTGCTTGCGCTGATAGGCGCCTGAGGTACAGCTCAGATCTCCAACAGCAGGCAGCGACTCTGAGTAACTGGCAAAGCTCAGCCCTTTGCTCAATAACGCAGTGGCTAGGTTGTCGCTATCGAAGCTATAACCACAGGCATTGCTGGAAACCTCTTGGGTAGAACCCGAGAACAGCGCCAGATAATTGGGTTGGCTGGGGTGGGTCACACCGTATGACTGGGTGAGCAGCATGCCGCGACGCGCCAGACCGTTGATGTAGGAATTAGCGTGCTGCATGTTGAGTATCTGGCTATAGCCACTGTTTTCCTCTATCACCACTAACACATGGTCAGGGCGTGGAAGATGTTCTGCATAGGCAACAGGCGCTAAGGCCAGTGTGATCAAAAATGTAAGAAATGTGCGCATAGTCGGAAATGTGTTGGTTTTAAATATTTGAGCATCCTGCATCCTGCATCCTGCATCCTGCATCCTGCATCCTGCATCCTGCATCCTATTTTTGACAGATGCTGCAGTAGAAGCTGGAGCGTTGCCCCTGAGTAATCTGTTTGATAGGTGTGCCACAACGCCTGCAAGGCTCCTTTGCTCGGCCATATACCCAGTAGCTCTGCTGGAAATAGCCGGGCTGTCCGTTGGAGTTTACAAAGTCACGCAAGGTACTGCCACCTTTCTCTATCGACTCAGCCAGGGTTGTGCGTATCTCGGCGACCAAGTGTACGCAGCGCGGCAAGCTGAGTTTGCCAGCTGGCAATTGTGGTTTGATACCGCTGCGAAACAGTGACTCATTGGCGTAGATGTTGCCCACCCCCACCACCACATGGTTATCCATCAGACACTGTTTGATGCTGACCTTGCGACCACGTGTTACGCGGTGCAGATAACGTGCATCGAAATCCGCTTCGAGTGGTTCAGGTCCAAGGCTTGCGAGTAGTGTGTGTGTACTGATGTCACCTTCGTGCCACAACACTGCTCCGAAACGACGTGGGTCATGCAAACGCATCAGCTTGCCGTTGTCTAACAAAAGATCGAAGTGGTCATGCAGTTTGATAGGGGCATCCAGAGGCAAGATGCGCAGACTGCCAGACATGCCCAGATGTAGGATCAGCGTGCCAGTACCACAGTCCATCAGCAGATATTTTGCGCGTCGCGTAAGACGCTTGATTGTCAGGCCCTGTAGTGCAAGCTCGGGGATGGGCCAGCGCAGATTGCGATTGCGTACCACCGTACCCGTGATTATTGCGTCGGTGACGTGTGGCGCTAAGCCCCGGCGCGTTGTCTCTACCTCAGGTAATTCAGGCACGGCGGCGTTTCCACCACAGCAATACACCCCATGCGGATAGTAATAACGGTAGTACCACGACAAAGCCGAGTCCGATGATGGCGAGTTGGTTCTTGCTCAGACTGATGCTGCTGTCTTTGCTGCTACGAGGCTGCAGGGTGATGAGGTGCTCCTCGCCAGCCAGCCAGTTCACCATGTTCAATCCTAGGTCGACGTTGCCGCCGTTACCCGCAAAGCTATTCGACAGAAAGGCTGCATCGCCGACCACGACAATGCGTTGCTCCCTATCAGCGATGTTGCGTTGCAAGGCGCTGGCGATGATGACAGGGCCAGGGATGTCATGCGCTTTATCAAACTTGCCCTTGCCGCTACGGCTCACCCAGCCGCGATTGGCAGCTTCGACTAAAACATGACGTTGCCATTCCTTGTCTTCGTTCCATGTCAGCGGACGCGCTTTTGGGAAGGCGGTGATGAGATCAAAATTGCGTGTGATGGGGTGTGGTGTATAGGATGCACCTATGGCCCAATCCGTTGGCGCACGCATTTGTTCGGCGGCGGGATCGATGACGGTGCCGGGAGGTAGGATCAAGCCCAATTTTTCAGCTAGCGGTTCTAGGCCGCGTAAGGCTTCTGCATCCAGGAGCCATAAAAGATTGCCACCCTTGTCGACATAACGTAGCAGTTTGTCTACTTCACCCGGCATCATTTCGGTCTGCGGCTGGGTGATGACCAGCATGCTGGTATTGGCAGGGACTTCTTGGGTCAGCGCGAGGTTGAGGCTACCGATTTTGTAACCATTCTGCTTCAGCTTGGCACCAAACGGTATGCCCAGATCAAAGTTGGCTATACCGTCTAATTTACGTTCGCCATGGCCGCTCAAATACATCACCAGTTGCGACTGAGTGTGTGCCATGCGTAACAAGGTGCTGGACACCACTTGTTCATTGATCTGGGTGATATGTTCGGTACGGCCGGCATATTCGACAATCAGTTCGCCATTGAGTTGAATATTGGCTGCACGCGCGAGTTCAGGTTCCTTCTGAGGGTCGACGAACACGACGTCCATATCTTTCTTGTAGCGCTGATACAGGGAGAGGAACTCGCGAATGATCTTGCGCACGTTGCCCTGACGGGCGTCATCTTCGGTCGCATAGACCGTGATTTTAAGGGGGCCGTTGAGTTGTTCGATGACCTCTATGCTGGCCTCGGCCAGACTATTACTGGCGGCGTAGGTCATGTCCTTCTGCAAGGGGTGATGGCTAGCCAGATAGTACAAGCCGGTTGCGCTGACGATAATCAGCAGAGTGACCAGAAGATTATTCAGCGTTCTGTTGTTAGGAATCTTCATGGTTTATCCGTAGATGCGGTTGTTGTTTAGTCGCTTCATGGTCAGCAACAGGAACACAGTACTGAATAGGATGAAGTAGGCAGCATCTCCACTGTCCATCAAGCCATAGTTGAAATTTTGAAAGTGGAACAAGGGCGAGAGTTGATGCCAGGGAGCCTCTGCGCTACTACTGCTGATATCGATCAGCCACAAGCCGAGCAGTGCAGCCAAGGCGCCTATGGCGGCAATGATGGGCTGTGTGGTAAGCGACGAGATATAAAGGCCCAAGGATGCATAGCAACAGGTGAGCATGAATAACCCGATTACATTCGACCATAACAGGCCGTGGTCCAGTGGTGTGCCCATCTGCAAGGTGTAGAGCATCAGCGGTGCTGTCACGATCAATATGGCAAGGAACATCATCAGCCCTAGGAATTTGCCCAGCACAATCTGCGCGCTTGATAAGGGAGAGGACAGTAGTAGTGCCAAGGTCTGGTTGCGGCGCTCTTCTGCAATCAAACGCATGGTAAACATTGGGATCAGCATCATCAGGAGTAGTGCGATGACGTTGAATAAGGGTGCGGCAATGCTGGCGGTTACGCCGGGTGCGTTGGCGATTTGGGCGAGCTGGGGTTGTATCTCCAGAAAAGCATCCAGCCGCGCGAGGAAGAACCAAGCGAAGATGAATTGGATCGCGGCCAGCACGAACCAAGTCGAGGGCATGGACAGCAGGGAACGAAATTCACGCAGAGCGATGACACGTATCATGGTTGTACTCCCGCATTTTGTTCATCGGTAATCTGCACGAACACATCTTCTAGTCTAGCTTGCAGTGGTGTGAGCTGCTCGAGTTGCCAATCGTGTTGCGCCGCCAGTGTGAGTAACTCGGCGCTGGGGTTATGTTCTACGCTGTGCAGGATGCGGAATTGATGAGCGTTCACTTGCTCTACTCGACTTACACCGCTGATGCCCTGTATCACACTCAATGCTGGCGGGTTGCGGAAACTGATGGTGAACCCTGATATTTGGCCATAGCGCTGCATGCGTGCGCTGGTGTCACCATAGATGAGCTTGCCTTGTTGCATGATTTCGACGCGGTCGCAGATGCTTTCCACTTCACCGAGCAAATGGGTGGAGAGGATGACGCTATGCTGATTGCCTAACTCGCGTATCAAGGTACGTATCTCGCGTATCTGGCTCGGGTCCAAGCCCACCGTGGGCTCATCGAGGATGATCACTGATGGTTGATGGATGATGGCTTGGGCGATGCCCACGCGTTGCTGGTAACCCTTGGATAATGTGCCTATAAGTTGATTGCGTTTCTCATTCAGTCCGCAGCGCTGCATAGCGAGTGCCAATGCTTCGGGTGCATCCTTGGCAGACATGCCGCGTAAGCGTGCGGCGAAGATGAGGTAGTCATTTACACGTAGTTCGCGATATAACGGCGGGGTCTCGGGTAAATAGCCCAGATGTGCCTTGGCCAGCGTGGGTTGCTTCACCAAGTCTATGCCGCAGATCTCTATTGTTCCGCTGTCCGGTGTGATGCAGCCTGTCAGCATCTGCATGGTGGTGCTTTTGCCCGCGCCGTTATGACCCAGCAGGCCCAACACCTCGCCGCGTTTCAACTGCAGTGAGACGTCGTGTATGACTGTTTGATTGCCGAAACTGCGCTTGAGTTTGCGCGCCGTGAGAGTGATATCGGGTGTGGCGTTAGGCAAAGTGAGTGACTCGTGGTTGTGAAGAGGGCTAAATATAACCTAATATGAGCACCCGCATCAAAATCAAACTCCCTAAGGTTTATGAGCCCCAGCAAATATTTCAAAGTCACTTTGATCGTTACCAGCCTGCTGTTGACTGCATGCGCCCACGTACCACAACGTGCAGCTGCCGACAGCGCTCCTGTGGTCGCCGAGAATGAGGCGCAACAAATCGACGAGAGCACTCCGGTCGTCGAGAAAGAAGATGAGTCTAAGGCCAACTTACCCAAGCAGGAGTTGACCAGTGCTTGGTTGTATGAGTACTTGCTTACCGAGGTTGCTAATCAACGCGGATACACCGCGCTAGCGGTGAACGGTAGCTTGGAATTAGCCGAGGAGACGCGTGATCCACGCTTGGCTAGACGCGCGGCGCAGATTGCCTTCGAGTCTGGCGATATGGAAAAATCCGCCCGTGCTTTCAGGCTTTGGCAAGAGCTGGAACCCGAAGCGCCTATGCCTACGCGTATCTTGGCATCTATCCTGATGCGCGGTGGCAAGTTGCAAGAGGCTCAGGTGGAATTTGCCAAAATTCTCAAACAAGACGAAGCCAATGCGGGCCAAACATTTTTACAGATACAGCAGATGTTGCTCAGTTATCCCGATAAGACCGCTGCACTGAAGATGATGCGAGATCTGAGTGCACCCTACCCTAAAGTGCCTGAAGCACATCTGTCGGTCGCGATGTTGGCGCATGCGGCCGGTGATATGAGCTTGGCCTTGGGTGAAGCTAAACAGGCACGCGAACTTCGACCAGACTGGAATGTTGCTGTGGCACTGGAGGCTGATCTGTTGCAGAAGACTGCACCACAACAAGGTTTGCAAGTTTTGAAAGACTATCTAGCCAAACATGCGGATGCGCACGATATACGTTTGCAATATGCACGCGCACTGGTTGAGCAGCAGCAATTTCCGGAAGCACGTGCACAGTTTCAGCATGTCGCTGATAACACCCCAGACAATCCTGATCTAGCCTTCGCTATCGCACTGCTGTCCTTGCAGATGAAGGATTTTCAAGGTGCAGAGACACAGCTCAAGCTAGCATTGAGCAAGGGTAAGAAAGATACCGACAGAGTGCATTATTACCTTGGTCAATTGAGTGAGGCTAAGAAGCAGAATGATGAGGCGCTCACTCACTATCGTGAAGTCAAAGCGGGTGAGCATCTGTTTGGTGCGCAGATGCGTATTGCCGTGCTGCTAAGCAAGCAGGGTAAGTTAGATGAGGCGCGTCAGGTCTTGCATGAATACCAGCCTATCAATACCGAACAAAGTGTCCAAGTGGTCTTGATAGAGGCGCAATTGCTGCGCGATGCGAAGCAATATTCACAAGCATATGACTTGTTACAACAGACTTTGCAGAAGTCGCCCAATCACACCGTTCTGTTGTACGAGGCTGCAATGATGGCGGATAAGATTGGTAAACACGACATCGCCGAACAGGATTTGCGCAAGCTGATAAAGATTAACCCTCAGGATGGAAATGCATACAACGCCTTGGGTTATAGCATGCTGGAGCGCAATGTGCGCATACCAGAAGCAATGGAATTAGTTGAGAAAGCATTGCAACTTTCACCCGATGATCCTTCCATTATGGATAGTGTGGGCTGGGGCTATTACCGCAGCGGCAAGCTGGACCTAAGTGTGGAGATGTTGCGCAAAGCCTATGCTGGCAACCCAGACCCCGAAATCGCAGCCCATCTGGGCGAAGTGCTGTGGGTGCGTGGCGATAAGGAAGAAGCTAAGCGCGTCTGGAATGACAGTCTTAAAGCACATCCCGACAGTGAGTTGCTACAGTCTGTCATCAAGCGATATATCCCCTGAACATGCGTATTTGGCCTTACCTGTTGCTGCTGGTGTTGAGTGCGTGCGCCTCCGTACCTAATGTGCATCCTGTTAAAGTCACCGACCGCGAGACCTCGGCCTTCAACATCAACGGGCGTCTGGCGGTGAAACATCTTTCACAAAGACATAATGGCGGCTTGCGCTGGCAGCATATGGGTATGCATGACGAGTTGCTGTTGCAGGGCCCGCTGGGCATCACCGGTGCGCGCATCGTCAGCGATGAGCATGCCGCGAGTCTGGAGCAAAATGGCAAGCGCTACGAGGCTGCTGATGTCGAATCGCTGATGCAGCAGGTGTTGGGCTGGGGCTTACCTTTGCAAGTGTTGCATCACTGGTTGTTGGGCGTAGCAGATGCAAGTCTCCCGGTAGAGATAGAGCGTGATGAGTTGGGACGTATCACGGTGATGCATCAAGCAGGTTGGGAAGTGCGCTACACGCGCTATGTGGATGACAGCGCCCAAAGCCTACCCGCGCGCATCATGCTCAGTCGTACAGATATCCAAGTGCAATTATTGATAGACGAATGGGAGTGGCCATGAAGCCCACACGTCTGAGTTGTCCTGCGCCTGCCAAGTTGAATCTGTTCCTACATATCACTGGTCGTCGTGCGGACGGATACCATCTCTTGCAGACCTTGTTTCGCTTCATAGATCTGCATGACACGCTGCACTTCGATATGCGTACTGATGCTGTAGTGCATCGCGTTAATGCCATCGAAGGTGTGGAAGCTGAGCAAGATCTGTGTGTGCGTGCAGCGCGGCTGTTGCAGCAGGAGACGGGTTGTCAGCTGGGTGTGGACATCAATTTAGAGAAGCGCATCCCTATGGGTGGCGGCTTGGGCGGCGGCAGCTCGGATGCTGCAACCACTTTATTGGCTCTGAATAAGTTATGGGATTTGGGTATAGGGCGAGAGCGACTGATGCAACTCGGGCTGAGCCTAGGTGCCGATGTGCCTGTGTTCGTGTTCGGCCAGAGTGCATTTGCTGAGGGAGTGGGGGAGGAATTACAGGCATTTCCTATGCCAGCGACTTGGTATGTCGTGCTATTCCCCCCCGTGCATGTACCGACTGCAAAAATTTTTACGCATAGTGAATTGACACGGGATTCGGTTTCCATCACAATGCGCGCCCTCTCGATATGGCAGACGAAACACGGCTCTGAAACGTCGGGATTGCAACTGCGAAATGATCTGCAAGCTGTGGTGTGTAAGTTATACCCCGAGGTTGCGCGTCACATTGATCTGCTGGGCCTATATGGCGCTGCGATGATGACAGGATCTGGAGCATGTGTGTTTGCCGAGTTTGCGACTCGGGAGGATGCACAAAGCGCATTGAGCGCATTACAGCAAGCGCACCAAATGTGTGGTGTAGTTACACAAGGTTTAATGAAACATCCGTTGCATGATTGGGTGTGAAGTAGTTTATTGGGGAGTCGCCAAGTGGTAAGGCACCGGATTTTGATTCCGGCATTCGTAGGTTCGATCCCTACCTCCTCAGCCAAATGCAGTAACGCTGCAACTCGTTCACTACAGTGGACACTGGTCTTGCGATAGCAAGCGAGTTACAGTTCAATTCTTGGGCGTGTGCCCTAAATGTTTTGATAAAAGGGAGCACACGTGTCCAACGACAGCTTGATGGTATTCACCGGTAATGCCAATCCTAAGCTCGCTGAAGCAGTCACGCAGCATCTACATATCCCTCTGGGTCGTGCCAATGTAGGCCGCTTCTCAGATGGCGAAGTGATGGTTGAGCTGTTGGAGAACGTGCGCGGCAAAGACGTGTTCGTGCTGCAATCGACCTGTGCCCCGACCAATGATAGTTTGATGGAAGTGATGGTCATGGTGGATGCGCTCAAGCGCGCTTCCGCAGGCCGTATAACTGCTGCGATGCCGTATTTTGGCTATGCACGCCAGGATAGACGCCCTCGTTCAGCACGTGTTGCCATTACAGCTAAAGTGGTCGCAGACATGTTGACTGGCGCGGGTGTGAATCGTTTGTTGACTATGGATCTGCACTCAGATCAGATCCAAGGTTTCTTCGATATTCCAGTAGATAATATTTACGCCAGTCCAATTTTGTTGTCGGATGTGTGGAAAAATGACTACCCCAACCTGATCGTGGTTTCACCTGACGTAGGTGGTGTAGTGCGTGCACGTGCGCTGGCGAAGCAGTTGGATGCGGACTTGGCAATCATAGACAAGCGTCGCCCTAAGCCTAATGTTGCCAAGGTGATGAACATCATCGGTGACGTAGTAGGTCGTACCTGCATCATCATGGATGATATGGTTGATACTGCAAATACACTGTGCGAAGCAGCGAATGCGCTTAAAGAGCGCGGTGCTACACGTGTATTGGCTTACTGTACGCATCCAGTGTTGTCTGGTCCTGCGATCGAGCGCATCGAAAAGTCTGCGATGGACGAGTTGGTTGTCACAGATACCATCCCGTTAAGCGAAGCAGGACGCAACTGCAAAAAGATCCGTCAGTTGAGTACAGCAGAACTGTTGGCCGAGACCATACGCCGTATCAATAGCGAAGAGTCGGTTAGCTCCCTGTTCGCTGAGTAAAAGTTTTCGCGGTGATCGTTTTGGTCGCCGCATTTTTGTATTGTCTGGTCGCGGACGATACTGTTTTTGGAGAAGTAAATGACTATCGAAATCAATGCAACAATTCGTAATACGCAAGGTACGGGTGCGAGCCGCCGTCTGCGTCACACCGGCCGCGTGCCAGGTGTGGTGTATGGCTTAGGTGATGCAGTCACACTTGACATCGATCACAACGAGATTTATCACAAGCTGCGCTCAGAAGAATTTCATGCATCCGTGCTGGATCTGAACTTGGCTGGTAAGAAAGAACCGGTGATGTTGCGCGCATTCGTGATGCACCCTTTCCGTCAACAAGTGATGCACCTAGATTTCCAACGTGTGGATATGAAGAAGAAGATGCACATCAAGGTGCCATTGCACTTCCTGAACCAAGACACAGCGCCTGGCGTTAAAGCCGGCGGTAAGATCAGCCACGTGCTGAACGAACTGGAAGTCGCTTGTTTACCTAAGGATCTTCCTACATTCATCGAGATCGATCTGGGTGGTTTGGCTTTGGGCCACACAGTTCACGTAGCTGACGTTAAGTTGCCAGCGGGTGTAGAGATTGCTGGTCACCATCATGCTGCTGATGCGGTTGCTGTGGTTCAAGTGCCACGCGGTGTAGTTGAAGCAGTTGCAGCTGATGCAGAAGCAGCACCTGCTGCTGCAGCAGCACCCGCTGCCAAGAAGTAATCAGTAAAAAATAAGAGCCCGCCAGTGCGTATCAGCATGGCGGGCTTTTGCATTTATAGGCTATGAGCTCGATACGTTTAATAGTGGGTCTGGGCAATCCCGGACGCGAATATGAAGACACACGCCACAACGTCGGTTTCTGGTGGGTGAATGAATTGGCGCGTCAGCATAAGTTGAACTTCAATAGTGAAGCGAAGTTCCACGGCCTGACCGCACGTGGCAATCTACATGGGCATGAATTGTGGTTACTCAAGCCGCAGACCTTCATGAATGTGAGTGGTCGCGCGGTTGGGGCACTGGCGCAGTTTTATAAAATCTTGCCCGCCGAAATTTTAGTGGTGCATGACGAACTCGATTTGTCGCCAGGAGTGGCGAAGCTCAAAATGGGCGGTGGACACGGTGGTCACAATGGTTTGAAGGACATCATCGCGCATCTGGGCACCAAAGACTTCTGGCGCTTGCGAGTAGGTATAGGCCATCCGGGTGAACGCACTGAAGTAAGCAACTATGTGCTGAACGATCCGCGCCGCGAAGAGCGTGAGTTAATCGATGCGGCGATGGATAAGTCGCAGCACGTCGCGCACCTTATCATTGAAGGCAAAATGGAAGCTGCGATGTTGAAGCTGCATAGCAATTAGGATGCAGGAAAATGCTGATGCACAGCTTCTAATTGGCTGCTAAATCACACTTCCTGAATCCAAATTTAAGGAGAAACACATGAGTTTGAAATGCGGTATCGTCGGTCTGCCTAACGTAGGCAAATCCACATTGTTCAATGCGCTAACCAAGGCAGGCATCGCTGCGGAGAACTATCCCTTTTGTACCATAGAGCCGAACACAGGCATCGTGGAAGTGCCTGATCCGCGCATGGACGCGTTGGCCAAGATCGTTAAGCCACAACGCATGCAGCCGGCTATCGTCGAGTTCGTCGATATAGCAGGTT
The DNA here is from genome assembly GCA_038327315.1 of Burkholderiales bacterium. Classification (GTDB taxonomy): domain Bacteria; phylum Pseudomonadota; class Gammaproteobacteria; order Burkholderiales; family Gallionellaceae; genus Gallionella. The sequence continues at coordinate 20,315 of JBBQKX010000002.1, forward strand.
TGGTGGCAGGCGCTTCCAAAGGTGAAGGTCTGGGTAATCAGTTTCTTGCCAACATCCGTGAGACCGATGCTATCGTCAACGTGGTGCGCTGCTTCGATGATGAGAACGTGATCCACGTAGCGGGCAAGGTGGATCCCCTGTCCGATATCGAAGTTATCCTGACTGAATTGGCATTGGCCGATATGGCGGTGGTTGAGCGTACTTTGCATCGCGATACTAAAAAGGCGCGCTCGGGTGACAAGGATGCTCAGAAGCTGGTCGTTATCTTAGAAAAGCTATTACCCCATCTGAATGAGGGCAAACCTGCACGCACGATGAACTTCAGCGAAGAAGAGAAGCTCGCGCTCAAGCCCTTGTGTATGCTCACCATCAAGCCTGCGATGTATGTAGGTAATGTCTTGGAAGATGGCTTCGAGAACAATCCACATCTGGATCGCTTGCGTGAACACGCGGCCAAAGAAGGCGCGCCTGTTGTTGCCCTCTGCGCCAAGATCGAAGCTGAATTGGCCGATCTGGACGATGCCGACAAGATGGATTTCCTTTCCGAGATGGGCTTAGAAGAACCCGGCCTGAATCGCCTCATCCGTACAGGTTATGAATTGCTAGGTCTGCAAACTTATTTCACGGCAGGCGTAAAAGAAGTGCGTGCTTGGACTATCCATAAGGGTGATACCGCTCCCCAAGCAGCTGGTGTCATTCACACCGACTTCGAACGCGGCTTCATCCGTGCGCAAACCATTGCCTACGAAGATTTCATCGCCTGTGGTGGCGAAGCGGGTGCAAAGGAAAAAGGCAAACTGCGTGTAGAGGGTAAAGAGTATGTAGTGCAAGACGGCGATGTACTTAACTTCTTGTTCAACGTCTAAGCAACCGCATTAGCAATCGCTTGCTATGTTTTTAAGTGAGCAACAAAAAAGGAATGTGAGTACACATTCCTTTTTTGTTGGTTGCCTGATTAAGCTGCTACGAGTGTTGAAATTTCAGTTACGTGGACATTGCGGCCTGAGGCAGAAACTCGCCCGAAGCGAAAATTCAGGAAACATGCGCAACTTACGCTTTTCGGCCTTATGTAAAGCTTTACATAAGGCCGAAAAAAAGACTTCCAACACCGTGACCGGTTCACCATGCAGCACCAACTGCATCTGCGCGGACAGCAGCGGGGATGCTGCCGATGAAAGTCAGTTAGGCCACATATCAATTGGCATACAGCACCCCGCGTCGTATCAACCACTTTTCGGCCTCGACAGCGAAGAAAACCAGGCTCGACATGACCAGACAAATAGTCAGTTCGCTCAAACTGAGTGGTTCGGTATGGAAAAGCGTATTGAGTGACGGCACGTAAATGGTGGCAAGCTGCAGCACAAAGGTAATGGATACCGCCCCCAGTAAATAAGGGTTGGAGAACAGCCCTTGCCTGAAAAGCGAAACTCGCTCCGAGCGAATCGCCATCACATGAAACATTTGCGACAGTGTCAATACTGTAAACACCATGGTCTGCCAATGCGATGTGCCTGTATGGATAGCCCATGCCTGGGTGATCAAACACACAGCACCAATGCTCAGCCCCACCCACAACATATGCTGCCACATGCCATGCGCAAAGATGCTCTCAGCGGGCGCGCGTGGCGATCTTTTCATAATGCCGCTCTCTGCCGGTTCAGCCGCCAATGCCAGCCCGGGCAAACCGTCGGTCACCAGGTTTATCCACAGAATGTGGATGGGCAGCAGAGGGATCGGCATACCGAAAAATGGGGCTAGAAAGATGGTCCAGATTTCGCCGGAGTTTCCGGTCATGGCGTATTTGATGAACTTGCGGATGTTGTCAAAGATGCGCCGGCCTTCGCGCACCGCGTGCACGATGGTGGTGAAGTTGTCATCCAGCAGCACCAGGCTGGAAGCCTCGCGCGCCACATCGGTGCCGCCCTTGCCCATGGCGATGCCAATGTCGGCACGCTTCAATGCGGGCGCATCATTCACGCCGTCTCCGGTCATCGCTACAAACTCGCCATGTGACTGCAAGGCTTCAACGATACGAATTTTTTGCGCGGGATCAACACGGGCATAAATTTGCACGTGCTTTACCTGCTGCTTTAATTCATCGTCGCTCAGACGTGCCATTTCTGCGCCCGTCATCACGGTGCCGTTGCCGATACCAAGACGTGCAGCAATCGCGCGGGCAGTGGCGGGGTGATCGCCGGTAATCATCACCGGTGTGATGCCGGCAGACTTGCACAAGGTGACAGCCTCTTTGGCTTCATGGCGCGGCGGGTCCATCAACCCCACGAGACCGACGAACACCAACCTGGTTTCCACTGCATCAATCTCATTGGGCAGCGCTGTCCAATGACGCTGCGCTACCGCCAACACTCGCAAGCCCTCGGCCGCCATGCGTTCTGCATTGGCAAGAATTTCAGCGAGCCGAAGTGGCTGTTCCCCATTTGCACCAAGCTCTGCCAAACACAGTGGAAGTATGCTTTCCGGTGCACCCTTGGTGTAAGCCATGTTGCCGCTGCTATGGCGGTGAAAGGTGGTCATGCGCTTGCGTTCTGAATCGAACGGCAACTCCAGCATGCGCGGCGCATCTTTCTCCAGCAATGCCTTGTCGTAGCCCACCACCAGTGCTGCGGCATACAGCGCGGTTTCTGTTGGGTCGCCTGTGAGCTTGCCATGACGATTGCTGCTTGCATCATTGGACAATGCCATCGCCGCAAACAAACTACGCCAAGGCTCTTGCTCTGCCACAGCACGCCACTCTCTTGATGCCGCAGAGTCGGCATATAGCTCTTCCACATGCATTTTGTTCTGCGTCAGCGTACCGGTCTTGTCTGTACAGATATACGTCACCGACCCCAGCGTCTCCACTGCGGGTAGGCGGCGAATCAGCGCATGTTGCTTCACCATCTTGTGCGCGCCCAACGCCAGTGAAATGGTGACCACAGCAGGCAGGGCTTCTGGAATAGCTGCCACCGCCAGACTGATCGCGGTAAGGAGCATCAGCAACGGCGCCTCACCGCGCAACAGACCGATCAGAAAAATCATGACGCAAATGACTAATACGGCGATGCCCAGGTGTCTGCCGAAAATTGCCAGGCGTTTTTGCAGTGGCGTCTTGCCATCCTCGCCGGTTTCCAGCAGGGTCGCGATCTTGCCCAGCTCGGTTGCCATGCCGGTTGCAACCACCAATCCTCTGGCACGTCCGTAGGTCGCAATGGTGCCCTTGTAAGCCATGTTGTGGCGATCAGCCAGCGGCAACTCGGAATGGGGCAAGACATGCGCGTGCTTCTCAACAGTGGCTGACTCACCCGTCAGCAGGGTTTCATCCACTTTCAGCTGCACCGCTTCAACCAGACGCAAATCTGCAGGTACCACATTACCTGCCTCCAGCAACACGATGTCGCCCGGCACAATATCTGCCGCAGGAATATTCAAATGCTCGCCATCACGCAGCACCAGCGCGCTGGCTGCAGCGATCTGCTTCAGTGCTGCCATGGCACGCTCAGCACGATATTCCTGCACAAAACCGATGACGGCGTTAAGCAGCACGATAACCACGATAGCCAGTGTGTCCTGCACATCACCAATCACGCCTGAAATAATGGCTGCCGCAATCAGGATCAGAATCATGAAGTCGGCAAACTGATCGAGCAGCATCAGCCAGTGCGAACGCGGCGGCTTTTCTGTCAACTCGTTTTCACCAAAGTTCGCAGCACGCAGTGCACACTCCTCCGATGACAAACCATAATCAGGGTCTGTCTTGAGTTGAGCCGCTATATCGGATACATCTAGCAGATGCCACAAGGGTGATGAATCCGCCCCCTCTGTTGTGCGGCGGCTTTGTACTGATTTTTTATCCATGCAGATAGAGTACGTAGGAATTTAATAGATAAAGCGTAAACAGGCTCAGGCTGATCCAGCCTACCCCTCTGAATAAACGAGTATTGGCCCTGTACACCAAACCAATAATGAAGACACCGCTCATTACCACGGCAGACAGTGTGGAAATGGCATGTATCGGCGAAACATGCGCGAGCAGCGGCCCTTTGAGGAAGATCAGATCATCGAAGGCTAGGATGGCAATATTAAACAAGTTGCTGCCCAGCAGGTTGGCGATGGCCATATCGAGTGCACCTATGCGCAATGCTGAAATGGTGACGGCAAGTTCCGGCAGAGAAGTGGCTGCCGCGACCAGCAGCGTGCCTACAAAAGTGTTATTCCAGCCCATCACTTCTGCCAGTTGAACGCCAAAGAAAGGCAGGAATGCACCGGCGATGATCACCGCGACTGCGGCGGCGGCATAACGTTTTATGGCGTGCTGCAGCGTAATCTCCGGATAGCGATTCGCAACCTGTTCGGTGAATTCACGCCTTTGCGTGCGCTCGTGCGCAAATACGGTGCGCATGGCAACCAGATAAAGTACAAAGATGATTGGGGTGTATGCGCCCACGTGACCAACGCTGAACATGGCCGTTTTCCCCACCAGCAATATATTCAGCCCAGCAAAACCGATCAGCACCACGCTGAACCCGGCCGAAAGAATATGGCTTTGGCTGGCACGCCGATAAACCGATTCGCCACGATGCAGAAAATCCAGCACGATAAGAATCGTGAGATTAAACACGCAACTTCCCAGCACATCACCCACAGCAATATTGGGCACGTGAGCCAGCGTGATGGAACTGATACCGGTAATCAGCTCGGGCAGGGAAGTGACCGTGGCCAGCAGGACAAGGCCAACCCAGCTGCCCGAAAATCCTGTCTTGTCGGCAATCACATCACCGTAACGCGACAGAAACCAGCCCGCCACGCCAATGCAGCCTGCACAGAAAGTAAACTCAATCCAAACAAGAATCGCAGCTGACATAAGTTATTTCACCATTACGACAAGTTCGACCGCAGCTATCATGTGCATCCTCCGATGCCTCACTCATTTTACACGCAACCCCACGGGACAAAAAAATTCCCTGAGCCGTATTAATAATCAAATTATGTGCCACTCAGTGTTCCAGAATTTCTGGGCTAAACCCAACATCGAACCCGGGCAAAGGTAAGTTATGGAGATTTCCATAAATGAAGATAAAGTTTACTCTTTGCCATATTGCGTGCCTTTGGTTTCTTTGCTGAATTGTTCCTGCTCAAAACTCAATAAGCAATTTGATTATTCCGCACAGACAGCACTTGTGTAGTCTTTGTCCTGATTCAAACACTCATGCCGTCGCGAAAGTCCACTAGCCCCTCACGCCAGTAACGCAGAAAGGCTGACAGGCTGGTGATACCGTTTAGCAGCAGGCTCAAGGGGATGGCTACCGTCTTCAATGGCAACTCCAGCCATTTGAAAATCGGTACATACAACATGCCGCCACCGAGCCCGAGCATGGAGAAAACCAGAGAAACGACGAACACTAATGCGGTGGCGGTGAAATTCAGGTTGATTGCTTCCATGACCAGCGCCCTTATGCCCTGTCGCCCGGAAGTAAAACGGCTGCAGATAGAACGGTGTTGGTACGCTGCAAAGAAGCAGGCAGCCGATGGCGTTGCCGAGTTCCGCGTAAAGCGTGGAAAAAAGTTTCAGGCATGGTGCGCTCCTTGTCTGGATTGAACAGCTATGCAAGATATCAGGGACGATCGATTATGCGCCTGCGCTGGATCCTCCACCGCTTTCAGAAAATTTCTACACTACATCAGCATGTGCCAGTCGGCAGGCCACGCCATCCTCGCCAAGATCGAAGCTGAATTGTCCGATTTGGACGATGCCGACAAGATGGATTTCCTTTCCGAGATGGACTTAGAAGAACCCGGTCTGAATCGCCTCATCCGTACTGGTTATGAATTGCTAGGTCTGCAAACTTATTTCACGGCAGGCGTAAAAGAAGTGCGTGCTTGGACTATCCATAAGGGTGATACCGCTCCCCAAGCCGCTGGTGTCATTCACACCGACTTCGAACGCGGCTTCATCCGTGCTCAGACTATTGCCTACGAAGATTTCATCGCTTGTGGTGGCGAAGCGGGTGCAAAGGAAAAAGGCAAACTGCGTGTAGAGGGTAAAGAGTATGTAGTGCAAGACGGCGATGTTCTAAACTTCTTGTTCAACGTCTAAGCAACCGTACTAACAATCGCTCGCTACGTTTTTAAGTGAGCAACAAAAAAAGAATGTGTACGCACATTCTTTTTTATTGGGTGTTGGTTCTAGGTATGCGTGAATTATGGTAATAATCTGCGTACTTCTTATCCTCTTTCAGGATGTGTTTAAGCAATGCTTCCTTAATGTCTAATCCAGCCTCTATCCATTGCTTATCAGCGTTTTGTCCATAGGAGGTAGAGTCTTTCAGAGTTTGCAAAATCAGATTTTTCAGCTCAACATGCTTGAGTGCATGATCATCAATGTGGGGGTAGCGCATTTCATGCAATAAATTCTCTTCGTTAGCAAAGTGCTCTTCTCTGTCTTCTACGATGTTTTGTAATCTCATTCTTATTTCCGAGATGTCCTTTCTATCTACAATGGCCCTATTGAACTCTTCGACCATAAGAAGAAATCGTTTTTCATCTTCATCAATCTCTGGGATACCAACGCTCATCGCATCGTTCCACTCGATTTTCCAGATTGGGGTATTCATCGCAACTTCCCTCCGCCGCTAGACAGGCTGAATATTATTGTTCTGCTTAAAACTTAAAACTTAAAACTTAAAATTTAAAATTTAAATCGCCCTTCGCCGAATAGCTTCAGGCAGACATCAACCACGACTTCGTCATAATGTGTGCCTCTTCCATTTTTTATCTCATCCAAGGCAGCTACTTCACCTAGCCCTGGACGATATGGGCGGTGGGAAGACATAGCCTCAACGACGTCTGCCACTGCCAATATCCTACTTCTGAACAGTATCTCGCCACCCTTCAGTCCCAGAGGATAACCTGAGCCGTCCATCCGCTCATGATGCTGGTGCACCATATCGGCAATCGGCCAAGGGAATCGTATGTTCTTGAGGATTTCATAACCCGCTGCTGCATGTTGTTTAACCAGTTCAAACTCCATATTACTCAGTCTGCTGGGCTTCACCAGTATCTCCGCAGGAATTTTGATTTTGCCGATGTCGTGCACAATTGATGCAAGATAGACCGAGTGAATTTCTTCGGCATTCATTCCCAACTCTGTGGCGATGGCTTTCGCCAGCGCTGCCACACGCTTCTCGTGTCCGGAGGTGTATGGGTCGCGCATCTCAATAGTCATTGCAATGGCGTTCAAAGCATCCTCCAGGCCCTCCCTCAAAATATCTTCATGATGTTTTTCCATGAGTGCAAGGCGGTTTCTGTCTCCTTTGGTGCGCAGCATTTCGATGCCGAATGAAACATCAGCGGCAGTTTCTTTCAGGAACTCAATTTGATTATCTCCAAATTCGTTCTTACGGTATGCGCAAAGTATCAACGCTCCAAAAGGTTTAGCTTCAAAATGGAGTGGCAGAATGACGACAGACTGGTAGCCGAATTTGATGGCCTTAGCCGCCAGATGGTGATGAACCGATTCCTGATGGGTGTCGTTAATGACTAATGGCTGGTCTGCTCGTATTGCGGTAATGACGGGTTGTAACCCGTTTCCCGCTTCGTTCCAGTCAATTTGGTTCGAACTATCCTCCGACTTTGAATAGGTGGCTGCTGTGTGCAGATAATGATCATTTGTGGCTTCGGAGAATCCGATCCATGCAGCAAGATAGTCACCCGCTTCCACGATATCGTGGCATATCCGCTCTAGCAATTCCTGCTCCGTTTTGGCAAATAACAGGGATTTGTTGCCGGCCGATAGCACGTGCAAAGCGCGGTTGGCTCGATAAAGCTCATCGTTGACAGCCAATACCTCCGCTGCCTTGAGCTGAAGTGAATTGGCCATCGTGTCGAAGGATTTCGCCAAATGTCCAAGCTCATCACAATCAGACATATTAACCCTGACAGCCAAATCTCCATTAGTTAGCTTTTTGGCGGCCAAATCAATTGCTAACATACGAGACAGAAATACCTTATTGCTCCAGCGATAAATCAGAAACAGAATCAGAATGAACGACACAACACTGATTAGGAGCATGACAACTAGATTGAGGTATGCGGGCCCCAGTATCGCATCGCTTGGCACTTCGATGATTACGCGCATGATGCCTGCGCCCGTCGAAAAGGAATGGCTTACGATCCAACTATTCGCTCCTGAGTTACCTAAACCCTCAAAAGCAGAGTCTGTTTTAGTAAGGATGTTTTTATAGAAGGGCGAGTTAGCAATGCTTTTATTTACCCAGTCGGCGACATTCTGCGAACTACCAAGTACGACACCCTTGGCATTTACCAGCAACAGGTGACCCGCTGCTGGTAAATGTATTTCTTCTTCCTTTATCCAGGAGAAATCCATTGCCACCAGAACCACCTTGAGCACATGACCATCTTTGTCATGCATCGCACGCGCTTTGATTACGGTATATTGCCCTGGGGTTTTGCTATCGGCCTCAGACACGACATCTTGATCTACCAGCTTCATCGCCTGTTTGAAGTATTCCTGATCGGCCACATTCTTTGCGGTCAGCCAGGGAATTGAGTTGCAGCTGATATTGCCATTTGGTTCGGCAATGGCAAAGTGACCTAACTCTGAATCTATGCTCAGCTCGCCGACATATCCTTGGCGGCATACCTTGGCTGTTAATCCCTTGCGAATATCGCTCGTAGCTTTGTATGCAATCATTCGTGCTAGTGCGAAATGACGGCTCTGTTCGCTTTCAATCCATCTGGATGCCCATTGCAATTCGACAATCTGATTATTCTTGATTTTCTCGAAATCACGGGACGACTCAATTGCTTCAAACCCGATGAAAAAAGCGAACATCACGACTAGAAGCAATATAAATTTTGCTCTGAGAGTGGTTGGGAACCATGCATTTATTTTTACCATATGCTCGAAACTTATTCGACGGTTGGCTACACACTCTACGCTGAACTACTTGAAATATCTACGGAAGTAGATTGATATGAATCTAGTTTCCAGTAGTCACATTCCTGCATTTAGATAGATGGAAGGGCTAGAGGCTAGGCCGCTATTGAAGGTAGAGCAGTCAATCGAGAATATGCATGAAATCTGGCAATGACCGGTATGTGGCGCTTTCGTAAGCTGATGGTCAGTCTCAAGCTAAAGATGGCTTGTACGTTAGTGGATGTCGGTCCAGTTTATGTTTGAGTACCTTCGTACCATCCCTGACTGCGCTTTACCAGATACACAACGGACAACATCACCGGCACTTCTATCAGTACGCCGACTACGGTTGCCAATGCCGCGCCCGACTCGAAACCGAACAGGCTGATGGCGGCAGCTACGGCGAGTTCGAAGAAGTTCGATGCGCCTATCAACGCGGACGGGCCGGCTACGCAATGTGCCTCGCCAACGCGGCGGTTGAGCCAGTAAGCGAGACCCGAGGTGAAGTACACCTGTATGGTGATGGGCACTGCTAACATCAGGATCACCAAGGGTTGGTCGATGATGGCTTTGCCTTGGAATGCGAACAGCAACACGAGTGTCAGCAGCAAGGCTGAGATGGAGATGGGGCCGAGCTGGATGAGCATGCGTGACAATGCTGCTGCACCACGAGCTAGTAAAAACTTACGCCAAAGTTGTGCAATCAAAACAGGTGCGACGATGTATAGCACTACCGATACTAGGAGCGTTTCCCAAGGTACGACGATGGATGACAAGCCCAACAGCAGTGCCACTAGCGGGGCGAAAGCAAACACCATAATGGTATCGTTGAGTGCGACTTGGCTCAGTGTGAACAGCGGTTCGCCATTTACCAAACGGCTCCAGACGAACACCATAGCGGTGCAGGGTGCGGCTGCCAGCAAAACCAAGCCAGCGATGTAGCTATCCAGTTGTTCGGCGGGCAGATAGGGGGCGAACAGATGGCGGATAAATAGCCACCCAAGTAAGGCCATCGAGAAAGGCTTCACTGCCCAGTTGATGAAAAGCGTGACGCCTATGCCGCGCCAATGTTTGCGCACCTCATGCAGGGTGCTGAAATCTATGCGCAACAACATGGGGATGATCATCACCCAGATCAACAGGCCGACAGGGAGGTTGACCTTGGCGATTTCCATTCCACCCAAGGCTTGAAAAGGGGCGGCAAAGAATTGCCCAGCCAGTACGCCTACGATGATGCACAGGAACACCCATAAGGTGAGATAGCGTTCGAAAATGCTCATGACTCAGTCCTGTATACGACCGATTTCAGCGAGCTTCTCTTTTAGGGCGAGTTTGTCCAACTTCTCTATAGGTAGGCTCAGGAATAACTGGATGCGGCGTGCGAGTTGTTCGGCCGCTTTGTTGAAAGCTGCACGACGTGCTTCATCTCCTTCAATGTGCGCGGGATCAGGGATGCCCCAATGTGCTGTGGCAGGTTTGCCCAACCAGAGCGGGCAAGTTTCGCCTGCTGCGTTGTCGCAAACTGTGAAGATGAAATCGAATTCAGGTGCATCAGATGCCGCGAACTCATCCCAACTCTTGCTGCGATAACCTTCACTGCTATAGCCGTTGTGCGCCAACCATTCGATAGCACCCGGATTGACTCGCCCAGCTGGCTTGCTGCCCGCGCTATAAGCTTTGATCTTGCCTTTGCCCAGGGTGTTGAATAGCACCTCCCCCAGTATGCTGCGCGCTGAGTTGCCGGTGCACAGGATCAGTACCTTGTATTGTTTATCACTCATCATTACTCCTCCTCTTAACAATTCTTTAATGGTGCGCATTGCGTGGCATCACCTGCGCAGCAGTGCTCGGTCAGATAGGCGATCAGCTTGTCCATCTCGGCATAGTTCGCGCTGTAGATGACATACCGTCCTTCGGTACGCGACTTGACCAGTTTGGCATGGGATAGCGTCTTTAAATGGAAAGACATCGTCGCCGGCGGTACACCTAATTGGTCGCCCAACACGCCTGCTGCCAGACCCTCTTTTCCCGCTTGTACCAAGATGCGAAATATCGCCAGACGCGACTCCTGCGCGAGCGCGGCAAGTGCTACTACTGCAACATTTATTTTCATAATTTACCTCAGCTTACGATTCTATATTTCCAGTATTACGGAAATATTAAATACTGTGAAGAGGGGGGCGTGAGAGGCTTAGTGAGGAGGTCGCTATGTATCCAGCCAGCTTTGTAGGAATTGCCATTGTTCTAACTCACGCTCCGCCAAAGAGGGCGGGAGGTCGAATAGTGATTTTCCTTCAAAGGCGGCATTCACGTAGACCTGAGTCTCGCGCAGGTAGGCGAGTATGGGAAGATCGAAGGTGGTCAGGAAGTGTTCAAGCGCTTGTGCTGCCTTGGTTCTGGGGCTCATGCGCATGCCTATGATGCCGACCTGACAATGATGTTTTCGCACTGATTTTTCTTCGGCAAGTAAGCTAAGGAATTCGCGGCTCGCATCTAAATCGAATAATGAAGGCGCAATCGGAACAACGATTTTGTTGGCGAGTTTGAGTGCGTGGGCGAGGTTCTTACCGTGCAGTCCAGCAGGTGAGTCGATGACTAACCAGTCGTAGTAATCATCAGCGGTTTTTTTGTCGCCCAGCTTGTCGATTTGCGGCATTTCGAAATCACGCAGCCCCAGCCATAAGGCGGAAGATTGTTGGCGGTCCAAATCCAACATCGCGACTCGTTCGCCACGCTTGGCGAGGAAGCCGGCGATGTTCACTGATAAGGTTGACTTGCCACTGCCGCCTTTGGGATTCGCTATCAAGATGGTTTTCATGTCGCTACTCCCTGAATGCTGAATATGTTTACAACGCTGAGAAGGTGTTGCACTGATTGATGTCGCCAGTCTCTATGCCAGTTGTAAACCACTTACTGCGCTGTGCCGCACTACCGTGGGTGAAACTTTCCGGCACGATAGTGCCTTGCGTCGCCATCTGGATGCTGTCATCGCCCACCGCTGCTGCTGCGGTCAGCGCTTCATCAATGTCACCGGCCTCTATGATGTTGCGCATCTTGTTGGCATGGTTAGCCCATACGCCTGCATAACAATCTGCTTGCAGCTCCAACCTAACCGAGAGCTGGTTGTATTGCGCTTCACTGAGTTTGCTGCGCATCGCATCGACTTTGGCACTGGTGCCTAGCAGGTTCTGCACGTGATGGCCGACCTCATGCGCAATCACATAGGCTTGGGCGAAATCGCCGGGAGCCTTGAAGCGCTCACGCAGCAGGCGGTAAAAATCCAGATCGATGTAGACCTTCTGATCGGCAGGGCAGTAAAACGGCCCCATCGCCGCTTGCCCTGCACCACAGGCAGTCTGAGTCTGTCCTGTGAATAACACTAACTTGGGGTTGCGATACTGTGCGCCAGCTTTCTGGAAGATGTCGTGCCACACGTCTTCGGTGTCGGCCAGAACGATGGAGACGAAACGCGCATCAGCATCATTGGCTGCTGGCTGATGCGCAGGTACAGATTGCGTTTGCGGTGCGCTGCCGCCACTGAGCAGATTCAGCACTGTCATCGGGTTTAATCCCAACGCCCATGAAGCGACAAAGGCGATGACGATAGTGCCCACGCCTAAACTACGTCCGCCGCCTATAGAAAATCCGCCGCCACCGCCAGCACCGCGTCTGTCTTCTACGTTATCGCTTTCTCTTTGATTATCGGTACGCATAGCTGGTCTCCGTGGTTATTTTGTTTGGCGTGGGGCGTGATTAGCGTTTGAAGATAGAACCCAATACGCCACGGATGATCTCGCGTCCTACAGCAGAACCTATGGACCGCGCCGCACTCTTGAACATTGCTTCGCCCACACCCTGACGATTGCTGGCGCGTGTCGTGGTGCCTGAGGAACTGCCACCGAAGATACCCCCCAACATGCCACCTAAGCCGCCACCCTGTGCAGCAGGCGCGGCTTGAGTGGGTTTAGCGGTCTCGGCTTGTTTTTCCTCGGTACGACCTTTGAGTAACTCGTAGGCGGACTCTCTGTCGACTTGCTTTTCGTAATGTCCTGCGAGTAAGGAGCTTGCTAGTACGGCTTTGCGTTCTTCCGGATTGATAGGGCCGATCTGGGCTTGGGGTGGCACGATAAAAGCGCGTTCGACGATGGAGGGTTGACCCTTCTCATTGAGGCAAGACACCAAGGCTTCGCCCACGCCCAACTCTGTGATGACGGTTTCTTCATTCAGCGCCGGATTGTCGCGCATGGTCTCAGCCGCTGCTTTGACGGCCTTTTGGTCGCGTGGCGAGAAGGCGCGCAGAGCATGTTGCACACGGTTGCCCAATTGACCTAATACTTTGTCGGGTACGTCGGCTGGGTTCTGGGTGATGAAGTAAACGCCGACGGCCTTGGAGCGTATCAAGCGCACCACTTGCTCTATCTTTTCTAGCAACACGGCGGGCGCGTCATTGAACAATAGATGTGCCTCGTCGAAGAAAAACACCAGCTTGGGTTTATCCAGATCGCCTGCTTCGGGAAGGTTTTCGTAGAGCTCGGACAGCAGCCATAACAGCATGGTCGAATAGACCTTGGGCGAAGTCATTAGCTTATCGGCGGCGAGGATGTTGATCATGCCGTAACCGTTGTTATCGGTCTGCATCAAGTCCTCGATGTTCAGCATCGGTTCGCCAAACAGTTTGTCGCCGCCTTGCATCTCGATCTGCAACAGGCCGCGTTGTATCGCGCCTATGCTGGCGGTTGAGATGTTGCCGTATTCGGTGGTGAAGTCGGAGGCGTTCTCGCCCACGCTTTGCACCATGGCGCGCAGGTCTTTCAGGTCTAGCAACAACAAGCCGTTGTCATCAGCGATCTTGAACACCAGCGCCAGTACGCCAGCCTGTACCTCGTTCAGGTTCAGCATGCGACCTATCATCAGCGGCCCCATGTCGGAGATCGTGGCGCGCAAAGGGTGGCCCATCTCGCCGAACACATCCCAGAAGGTCACCGGATAGGCGCGGGGTGTGTGGTCAGTCAACTTGAGCAGTTCAACACGAGCAGCGACCTTGGCGTTTCCGCCTCCTGCCTTAGCTAAGCCGGATAGATCGCCTTTGATGTCGGACATGAACACCGGCACACCCATACGGCTGAACGATTCAGCCATGGTTTGCAGGGTTACAGTCTTGCCTGTGCCGGTAGCGCCTGTGATCAGACCATGACGATTAGCCATGTGGGGGAGCAGGAATATCTCTAGTTCAGCGTTCTTGGCAAGCAGGATAGGGGCGGTCATGGTTATCGCGTGTTGGGTTAAGAAGGCAGAAATGATACCATCGCGCCACGTTTTTTCGGAGGTCGGTATGGCAGGGCACAGCAAGTGGGCGAACATTCAGCATCGCAAAGGTAAACAAGACGCGAAACGCGGCAAGATATTCACGCGACTCATCAAGGAAATCACCGTGGCGGCACGTATGGGTGGCAGCGATGCGACCGGTAATCCGCGCCTGCGTCTGGCGATGGATAAGGCGTATGCAAACAACATGCCCAAGGACAACGTCGAGCGCGCCATCAAGCGCGGCGCGGGCGAGTTGGATGGTGTGGATTATCTGGAACTGCGCTACGAAGGCTATGGCATCAATGGTGCGGCGGTGATGGTCGATTGCATGACCGACAACAAGACGCGCACCGTAGGCGATGTGCGCCATGCCTTCACCAAATTTGGCGGCAATCTAGGTACCGATGGCTCAGTCGTTTTCATGTTCCATCACTGCGGTCAAATGATTTTTGCCCCTGGTACGGATGAGAACGGTCTGATGGAAGTCGCCTTGAATGCAGGCGCTGAAGATATTGTGACTGACGAAGACGGCAGTATCGAGGTCATCACCAGTTTTCACGATTTCTTGACGGTGAAGCAGGCGCTAGAAGCGGCAGGCTACAAACCCGAATTCGCCGAAGTTCTGATGAAACCAGCCAGTGAGGTACTGTTCACTGGCGACGATGCAACGAAAATGCAAAAACTGCTCGATGCACTGGAGGACTTGGATGACGTGCAAGAGGTGTATACCACGGCAGTGTTTGAAGAATGATTCCACTTCGCTTGCTTCACGATAACTGTGTTGGCTGCGCTGTGCGACTCAGAGCCGTGCTGAACAGCACTGTCTCGTCGTTGCTCGCTTGCCGCCTAGTTCTCGTTTCGCAAGCAAACTGGAATTGCTTATGAAGCATCTGAAGTGTGAGGAGAGAGGGAAGAAGGGTAAAACCTTGGCGCGCCGATGACTGCCCCTTCCCTCTTTTCCCTTTCCCCTTCTTCAATAAGAATTTTAGGTATCGACCCTGGCCTGCGTATCACTGGTTTTGGGATCATCGATAAGGACGGACAGAATCTGCATTACGTGGGAAGCGGTTGCATCAAGACGCCGCCGGGTGATTTGCCTGAACGCTTGAAAGTCATATTGAACTCGCTGGGTGAAGTCATCGCGCAATATCAGCCGCAATATGCAGCAGTGGAAAAAGTGTTCGTCAACGTGAATCCGCAATCGACGTTATTGCTCGGCCAGGCGCGTGGTGCGGCAATTTGCGCGGCGGTGCTGGCGAATCTCCCAGTGGGCGAATACACCGCTTTGCAAGTGAAGCAAGCCGTGGTCGGTAACGGTCACGCAGACAAGGAACAAGTGCAGGCGATGGTGCAACGATTGCTCAAATTGTCAGGTACACCCAGCCCGGATGCGGCAGACGCGTTGGCCTGCGCTATCTGTCATGCGCATGGCGGTCTGGGTTTGGGTGCGTTGGCGACTAAGGGGTTGACTAAGGGTTTTCGTGTGCGCGGTGGGCGACTGGTATGAGTACACCGATGGAGCCGGTTGCAGCGTTACGAGGAAATCCAGTCGCGCTTTATTTTGCCGCGACTAGGCCAGCTTTTCTCACTGCGAGCCTGATGGCCTGCATCATCGGTCTGGCCGTCGCTCACCATAGCGGTGTCACGATGGATGCAGTTTTGGTGTTGGTGACGCTGATCTTTGCGATGCTGGCCCATGCGGCGGCAAACGTATTAAACGATTACTACGATGCCTTGAGTGGCACGGACGCGCAAAATACTGAACGTATCTTCCCATTCACTGGCGGCAGTCGTTTCATACAGAATGGTGTGCTGACGCTGGCGCAAACACGTAACTTTGGTTTGATGTTGATGTTGATGGTGGCAGTCGCGGGACTGTGGTTGATGGCGCATGCTACGACGCAACTGTTGTATGTCGGTTTGGCTGGCTTGTTCATCGGATGGGCGTATTCTGCACCGCCATTCAAGCTGGATAGTCGCGGTATGGGGGAGTTGTGCATCACCTCGGGTTTCCTCGCCATCGTTGTTGGTACGGATATGGTGTTGCGCAAAGGCGGCTCGCTCGCACCTTATATTGCGGGCTTGCCTTATGCTTTGTTGGCGACCAACTTGCTGTACATCAATCAGTTTCCTGACCGAACTGCAGATATGGCTGCTGGGAAGATGCACTGGGTAGCGCGACTAGCGGTTGAGCAAGCGCGCTGGGGTTATGTGTTGCTGGCTGGCTTGGCGTATGGTTGGCTGTTGTTCTCAGTGTGGGCTGGCTATTTGACGATGTGGGCTATGCTGGGGCTGCTGTCTATGCCACTCAGCATTAACGCTGCGCGAGAATTGTTCCGTCATGCCCATCAGCCTCAGGGTTTGGCGAAGGGCATCAAAATGACGATAGCTGCGATGTTGGTGCATGGTGCATTGCTGAGTACAGGTTTGTTAATAGGGTAATAAAATGATTGGTCGTTTAACAGGCATCTTGTTGGAAAAGAACCCGCCGCAGATTGTGCTGGATGTGCACGGCGTGGGCTATGAAGTCGATGTGCCTATGAGCACCTTCTATAATCTGCCTGCGTTGAATGAGAAGGTCGTTCTACATACCCAGTTCGTGGTGCGCGAGGATGCACAACTGCTGTACGGTTTTCTGACTCATGAAGAACGTATCGCTTTCCGTCAGTTACTGAAGATCAGCGGTGTAGGCCCTAAGCTTGCCTTGTCGGTATTGTCTGGATTGAGTCTGGCTGATCTAGCTGCTGCAGTAGTGAACAAGGATGCAGGGCGACTGACCAAGATACCAGGCGTAGGCAAGAAGACTGCCGAACGTCTACTGCTGGAGTTGCAAGGTAAGTTCGTAGCGACAGGCGTGGTGAGCGCACAGGGTGTAGTTGCTGCATCGGCGAGCAGCGATATCGTCAATGCCTTGCAGGCCTTGGGTTACAACGAGAAAGAAGCAGATTGGGCGGCCAAACAACTCCCCAAAGAAACCAATGTGTCGGACGGTATCCGTCAGGCTTTAAAGCTACTGTCTAAATCATGATACATAGCGACAACCTCACCTCTGAACCGCGCCTGACCACGCCTGCCGTCGTCTCCAAACAGGAAGAGGCGATGGAGCGCGCACTACGCCCCAAGCAGCTCGAAGAATACGTAGGGCAAGAGAAGATACGCGGCCAATTGGAGATATTCATCCAAGCAGCACAGCAGCGCAAAGAGCCGCTGGATCATGTGTTGTTATTTGGCCCGCCGGGTTTGGGTAAGACTACGCTGGCACAGATCATCGCACGCGAGATGGGGGTTAATATCCGTCATACCTCGGGGCCAGTGCTGGAGCGTGCCGGTGATCTGGCGGCCTTGCTGACCAATCTCGAACCGCATGATGTATTGTTCATCGACGAGATCCATCGCTTGTCGCCCGTAGTTGAGGAGATTTTATATCCGGCGCTGGAGGACTATCAGATTGATATCATGATAGGCGAGGGTCCAGCCGCGCGTTCGGTGAAACTGGATCTGCCACCCTTTACCTTAATTGGTGCGACTACACGTGCAGGCATGTTGACCAATCCCTTGCGCGATCGCTTCGGCATCGTGGCACGCTTGGAATTTTATACCCCACAGGAGTTACAGCGCATCGTGATGCGTTCATCCGGCCTGCTGGAGATGTCGCTGTCCGATGATGGTGCGATGGAGATTGCCAAGCGTTCGCGCGGTACACCACGTATCGCCAACCGTCTGCTGCGCCGTGTGCGCGATTACGCAGATGTTAAAGCGGGTGGCAATGCCAGCCGCGCTGTCGCTGATGCCGCACTGACCATGCTAGATGTGGATTCAAAGGGCTTGGATACGATGGACAGAAGATTGCTGCTGACTGTTATCGAAAAGTTCTTGGGTGGGCCGGTAGGGGTGGATAATCTCGCCGCCGCCATCGGCGAAGAGCGCGACACCATAGAAGATGTGTTGGAGCCTTATCTGATTCAGCAGGGCTATCTGCAACGCACACCGCGCGGCCGCATGGCGACCGCACATGCCTATCAACATTTTGGTTTACAGGTGTCGAACAAACCTGTGATCGGAGACTTGCTCGATGAGTAAACACAAGACGTTTTCTTTGCCGACGCGGGTGTATTTTCATGATACCGATGCGGGTGGTGTGGTGTATCACGGTAGTTATGTGAACTTTATGGAGCGTGCGCGGACTGAGTGGTTGCGCGATGTATGCGGCTTCAGTAATGGTGCGCTGATGAAAGAATTTGGCGCGGTGTTCGTGGTGCGTGCAATGAAGATTGAATATCTAAAGCCCGCATTGCTGGACGATATGTTGGAAGTGACCGCCACGGTGAAAGAAATCGGTCGCAGCCGTGTCACCTTGATACAGACAGTGACGCGAGGCGATGAACTGCTGACTGAGGGTGAGGTGCATCTGGTATGTGTGTCTATGAGTAACTTCAAGCCAGTAAGTGTGCCTGAAGTGTTACGCAATAAATGGAAAGACTGAGCGGGGAGTAATAGATGGAAGTGGTACAAGATTTGTCGTTCGTGCATCTGATCCGCGATGCTAGCGTGCTGGTGCAGCTGGTGATGTTGCTGTTGTTGGCGGTATCTATGATGTCTTGGTGGTACATCTTCATGAAGATGTTCACCATCCGTCGAGAATCACGCTTGACACAGGAATTCGAAGAAGCGTTCTGGCGTAATTCTAATCTCAACGATATGTATAGAGATTCTATGGCGCCCGGTCGTGAAGACGTGGGTGCGTTGGAGCGTATCTTTTCGGCGGGTTTTGTTGAGTATGTAAAGCTCAAGAAGCAACACACTGTTGACCCGAGTGCGGTGATGGACGGCACGCGCCGCGCCATGCGTGCGACCTATCAGCGTGAGATGGATAGATTGGAATCACATCTGGCTTTTCTTGCCTCAGTCGGCTCGGTGAGCCCCTATGTGGGTCTGTTCGGAACGGTATGGGGCATTATGAATGCCTTCCGTGGTCTGGCGAATGTGGGACAAGCCACGCTGGCGCACGTAGCACCTGGTATCGCTGAAGCGTTGGTGGCGACGGCTATGGGTCTGTTCGCGGCGATTCCTGCGGTGGTGGCTTACAACCGCTATGCACATGATATCGACAGATTGTCCACACGCTTCGAGAGCTTTACTGAAGAGTTCTCCAACGTCTTGCAACGTCAACCCTAGGTAGACTGAGATGCGCAGCAAGCTACGTGTTAAGAACCGCTTGATGAACGAGATCAACGTCGTGCCGTATATCGACGTGATGCTGGTGTTGCTAGTGATTTTTATGGTGACGGCGCCGATGATGAATCCAGGGCAGGTCGATCTACCTTCTTTGGGGAAATCTAGCACGCCTGCACTCGCCCCGATGGAAGTCATCATCCATAAAGACAACTCGCTGGCACTGCGTGATCATTCGAAGAGTGAGCGTGAGATACGCGTCACACGTGATGAGTTGGTCGAGATGCTTAAGGCGCGAACTGGCAAGAGTGTCGAGCAGGCAGTGGTGATCTCTGCAGACAAGTCGGTACGCTATGAGGAAGTCATCAATGTGATGGATGTGCTGCAACAACAGCATATTCAGAAGATCGGTCTACTGACTCAAGCGAAGGGCAAATGAACGCTGTTTACCACGATACGCATAAGCTTTCTGCGGGTATCTTGGCACTCGTGGTACACGGCGTATTCTTTACCTTGCTGTACTTTGGCTTCACTTGGCAGTCACAAAGACCTGCGAGTATGAATGTGGAGTTGTGGCAGAGTCTGCCAGATCAGGTTGTTGCGCAACCGTTACGCCAACCTGAGTTGCTACCCCCACCAGTCAAACCCCCAGAGGTGAAACCTGTAGAACCACCGCCCGTCTTGAAACCCGAGATTACGATACCAATCAAGAAGCCTGAGCCTAAGCCAGAAAAGCCTGTTGAAAAGAAAGTGATTGAGAGCAAACCTCTGGTGGATAAGGTCAAACCAGATCCCAAGAAAATAGTGGGGAAGACTCAGCCCAAACCTGCTGAGCCCAGTATCGCCGAACAACAGGCGGCACGTGAAATAGCTGAGCAAGCTGCATTGCTAGGTAGAACTTTGGATGAGTACACCGCTAAGATTATCACTAAGATACGTAACAATATTGCTGGGGTACGAGATGTGCCGAGTAATGCAAGTGTTGAGTTCGATGTTACTTTATTACCCGGAGGGTATGTGCTGAGTGCGCGTCGAACCCAGTCCTCTGGCAATCTGGTATATGAAACAGCCGTAGAGCGAGCGATATTGAAATCGCAACCCTTACCTTTGCCACCTGACCCGAATATGTTCAATCGTTTTCGCGAATTGAAACTGAAGTTCAAACCCGTTGAATAAGGATTTAGCCTAATGTTGAGAGTCTTAAAAAATGTAGCTGCATTGGCGCTGTTATTTACAGCCTTGAGTGCCAGAGCCGAGCTGACCATAGAGATCATTGGTGCCGGTGAACACCAGATTCCAGTGGCTATCGTGCCCTTAGGTGGGGATGAGATATTGTCCGCAGCGATTAATGCGATAGTTGTGGGTGACCTGCAACGCAGCGGGCTTTTCCGCATGGTAGATACGGTAGGCAAGACACCGCATGAGCCAGGTGATGTGAGCTTCCCAGATTGGGTGGCTTTGGGCGCGGATGCACTGGCGATTGGTAGTGTGGAACATGCTGATGGCAAGATCAGTGTTAGGTTCAGGCTCTACGATGTGCTCAAGAAATCGCCGCTAGTCGGCGAAGTGGTGTCGGCTAAGGAAAGTCAGTTACGTGCCATCGGTCATCGTATTTCCGATCTTATTTATGAGAAATTGACGGGTGATAAGGGTGTGTTTAGTACGCGCATCGTCTATGTGAACCGCAACGGTGCTAGGTTTAAATTGATCATTGCCGACAGCGATGGCTATAACGAGCAAACGGTGTTAGACCAGAATGAACCCATCATGTCGCCTGCATGGTCTGCTGATGGTAAACAGGTCGCTTATGTGAGTTTCGAGACTGGTCACGCGGCAGTGTTCGTCCAATCAGTGTTTAGCAATCAGCGCAAGTTAATCGCGGATTTTCGAGGCAGCAACAGCGCACCTGCATGGTCGCCGGACGGTAAGCAGTTGGCCGTCGTGCTCACTCGCGATGGCAGTTCGCAGATATATTTGATTAGGCCAGATGGCAGTGATATACGCCGTATCACCTTCAGTGGTGCGATTGATACTGAGCCCAATTTTTCGCCTGATGGACAATATCTGCTGTTTACTTCCGATCGCGGTGGTAGTGCGCAGATTTATCGTCTGCCCTTGGCTGGTGGCTTAGAGCAGCGTCAGACGTTTGGAGAGGGGAGCAATTATTCGCCTCGCTACAACCCTGACGGTAAGAGCTTCGTCTTCACTCACAGGGCTAACGGACAGTTTTATATTTCGACACAAGATTTCCAAACAGGACAGATGCAGATATTGAGTGACGGCGGCTGGGAGAAAAAACCTAGTTACGCACCTAATGGAAAGCTTATCCTATTTGCTAGTGAATCGCATGGTCGTGGTATATTGGCAAGTGTTTCAAGCGATGGGCGTGTTAAGCAGCGTATGTACACACAAAGCGGCGATGCACGTGAACCGGTGTGGGGTCCACATCTTTAAATTAAACTTAATAAAGGAAATAACATGAAGAAACTTGTTATCAGTGTCATCTTGGTAAATTTGCTGGCAGCATGCGCCAGCCAAAAAGCGCCAGAAGCTGCTCCAGCACCTGCACCAACTCCAGTGGTTCAAGCTGCTCCAGCACCTGCCAAAGTACCAGTCGCGGCAGTCGCTGTTGATGCTTTGAACGATCCAGCCAGCATCCTTGCTAAGCGCAGTGTGTACTACGGATTTGACGTAGACACAGTTGCTGATGCAGATAAAGGCATGTTGCAAGCACACGCGAAATATCTGAGCGAGCATTCAAATCGCAAAGTTGAACTGGTTGGTAGCGCGGACGAACGCGGTAGCACTGAGTACAACTTGGCTTTGGGTCAGCGTCGTGCTGATGGCGTGAAGAAGCTGTTGGAGCTGGGCGGTGCTAGCGCATCCCAGTTGCGTTCAGTGAGTGTAGGCGAAGAGAAGCCAAAAGCAGCTGGTCATGACGAAGCTGCATGGTCTCAGAACCGCCGTACTGATCTGAACTACGCTAAGTAATCATCATGCTGAAGCTACGCGCCTTAATCCTGTTGGCTTGTTGTGTCGCAGTCCCCGCGCATGCGGGGCTGTTCTCGGATGACGAGGCACATAAGCAGATACAGGAACTTCAGGCGCGTGTGCTTAAGCTTGAAGCACTAGAAGACACCATCAAGCAGCAAACCAAATCGTTTTTGGATTTGCAAGGTCAGCTTGACCAATTAAAGACTGATATGCGCACCTTGCGCGGTCAGAATGAGGAACTCGCGCACGGCTTGCAAGATGCCGAAAAGCGCGAAAAGGATTTTTATGTGGATCTGGACACGCGTGTGCGTCGTTTCGAATCCGCTGCTCCTGGCGCGACCGATGTCGCAGCCAGTAGCGATCCTTCCGACCCCGTACCAGAAAATCGCGCCTATGAGGCAGCGTATGGTTATGTGAAAGCCGGCAACAATGCATCTGCATTAAAAGCGCTGCAGGATTTCTTGCAGAAATTCCCCGCGTCTGTACAAGTACCGAATGTGCTGTATTGGTTGGGTGAGACTCAATATGCATTGAAAGACAGCAAGTCTGCTGCAGCGACGTATGAAAAATTGTTGAGTGGTTATGCTTACGCGCCAAAAGCTGCTGACGCGATGTTGAGCCTAGCCATTTGTCAGGCTGACCTCAAACTAAAAGCAACATCACAAAAAACACTCAAGCAGCTCATCGCTAAATATCCTAATACCCCTGCAGCCGACAAAGCACGCAAGCTGCAAGCAGCGAAGTAGTCCCCCTTATGTCTGATTCACTATCCAACGCGCAACTGCGCATCACTGAGATTTTCTATTCCTTGCAGGGCGAGACTAATCGTGTCGGCCTGCCCACTGTATTCATACGCCTGACTGGCTGTCCTCTGCGTTGTACATATTGTGATACCGCTTATGCCTTCACTGGCGGCGAGCAGATGTCTATAGAAAGCATCATGGCTCAAGTCGCAAGCTTTGCACCGCAATACATCACGGTTACTGGCGGTGAGCCGCTAGCACAGAAGAATTGTATCGTGCTGTTACAGGCTTTATGTGATGCGGGTTATCAGGTGTCGCTGGAGACGGGTGGCGCGATGGATATCAGTGAAGTCGATGCAAGAGTGATGCGGGTGGTCGACATCAAGACGCCGGGCTCAGGCGAGTTGGCGAAGAATCGTTGGGAGAATCTTGCTTTACTCACTTCAAATGATGAGATCAAATTTGTGTTGTGTGACGAAGCGGATTATCTGTGGGCCAAGTCTCTTATTATCGAACAGCAACTCGCAGATAAATGTCCCATTTTATTTTCGCCGGTGCATGGCACGATGAATCCTACACAATTAGCTGAATGGATATTGCGTGACCGCTTGCCGGTGCGTTTGCAAGTGCAGTTGCACAAGATTCTGTGGAACAACGCGGCGGGGCACTAAGTATGAAGAACGCAGTCATTTTACTGTCGGGTGGTCTGGATTCGGCAACCGTTTTGGCGATGGCGCGCAAGCAGGGTTATGAATGCTATGCATTGAGCGTTGATTATGGTCAGCGCCATCATGCAGAGCTCGCGGCTGCGCAACGTGTCGCTAAGACGCAGGGCGCGCATGAATTGCGCGTGGTGCGTATCGATCTGACAGGTTTTGGTGGTTCTTCGTTGACCGATAACAATATTGCCGTGCCCGAGACACCTAGCAATGGTATTCCCTCCACTTATGTACCTGCACGTAACACCATCATGTTGTCCATGGCGCTGGCTTGGGCTGAAGTGTTGGATGCGCAGCACATTTTCGTCGGCGTGAATGCCGTGGATTACTCGGGTTATCCCGATTGCCGTCCTGCCTATATTGAAGCATTCGAACGCATGGCCAATCTCGCCACCAAGGCAGCCGTGGAAGGTCACCCGCTGACCATACATGCTCCCTTGCTACATATGAGTAAGGCAGAGATCATCGCGCAGGGCACTGCCTTGGGTGTAAATTACGCGCAGACCGTGTCGTGTTATCAAGCTGATGAGCAAGGTCATGCGTGTGGTGTGTGCGATTCATGCCGTTTGCGTAGTGCGGGATTTGCAGCTGCGGGCGTGGTCGACCCGACAATCTATCGTGATTCGTAAAAAAACTGTGCAACTATGCTGATTTTGCGTTGACAGAAATAGCTAGATACGTATAATTCGCGCTCCTTCGCAGGGGTCGGTAGCTCAGCCGGTAGAGCAGCGGACTTTTAATCCGTTGGTCGCGAGTTCGAATCTCGCCCGACCCACCATATGCAGGAACGCCGCCTTAGCTCAGTTGGTAGAGCAACCGCCTTGTAAGCGGTAGGTCATCAGTTCGAATCCGATAGGCGGCACCAATCTAAAATAAGCCTCGCAGTGATGCGGGGCTTATTTCATTCTTGGCTATCGTAGCAAAAATCGTATTCCAAATAAAAAATCCGCCGCAGCGGATTTTTTATTTTCTACATTTGCAAAATATCGGTCTCAATTGTAAGAAGACCGATAGACTTCTTACAATGTTTTGCTCACTTTGGTGATGCTGGGTTCGTCGGGGCTAACTTTGGCAGTAAAGCCTATGCGACTCATCAATTTGAGCATGTTGTGATTGTTGCTCAGCACTTCACCCTCGATGCTACGCAAGCCTTTCAAGCGTGCAGCTTCCATCATTGACAACATCAGCTTTTGACCGAGTCCTTTACCCTGCATTGCATCAGCGATGGCCAGTGCAAACTCACAACTGTCACCGTCTGGATTGATGGCATAACGTGCCACACCTAATTCGACTTCCTGATCCTTTTCTATCGTCACTGCAATGAGCGCCATCTCACGGCTGTAGTCTATCTGTGTGAGTTTTGCGAGTGTCGCTTCGGTGAGCTCATGCACACTGTTCATGAAGCGGAAGTATTTTGATTCGTCCGATAAATCATGTACGAAGCGCTTCACTAAGTCTGCATCTTCGGGACGCACAGGACGTATCGTGATGTCAGTGCCATCGGCGAGTTGCCAGTCACTGATGAGGTGTGTCGGATAGGGGTGAATGGCCATGTGGGCGTAGCGGTCGGTACTCGGCTGGCGATATTCAACCACCACGCGTGCATCGGCGGCTAGTGCACCATTCTCGTCGAGTATGAGCGGGTTGATGTCCATTTCGGTGAGCAGCGGCAATTCACACACCATTTCGGATACACGTAGCAACACGTCTTCCAATGCCACCATGTTGGCGGGTGCCATGTTGCGGAACTTGCCCAGCATCTTGGCGATACGTGTGTCTTGTATCAATTCCTTGACTAGGAATTGGTTCAGTGGTGGTAAGGCAACCGCACGGTCACCCATGATCTCAACTGTAGTGCCACCTGCGCCGAAGGTGATGACTGGGCCGAATACAGGGTCGGTCGTCACACCTATCATCAGCTCCCTACCATTGGGTTTGATAATCATAGGTTCGATGGAGATGCCATCCAGCTTGGCCTCGGGACGGTGGCGCTGAACATTGTCCAAGATCTGTTGGTAGGCTGCGCGCACTTCGTGGGCGTTGCGCAGATTGAGCATCACACCGCCTGCATCGCTTTTGTGGCTGATGTCGTGGGAGTTGATTTTCATAGCGACCGGATAACCCAGTTGCTGGCCAATCAACAGCGCTTCAGTCGGCGAGTGAGCTACCAAGGTCTTGGCAACTGGGATGTGGAAGGCGGACAACAAGGCCTTAGACTCCATCTCGGTGAGGACTTTGCGACGTTCCTGCATTGCTCCTTCTATGATCAGTCGTGCGCTTTCTACATCCGGTTCTATGTGGTGTGAGAACGGTCCCGGCATCTGCATCAACAACTTCTGGTTGCGATAGTAGGCGGACAAATGTGAGAACACTTCGACCGCAGGTTCTGGTGTACGGAAGTGTGGTCGATGTGCTTTGCTGAAAGCCTCGCGGGAGCTGGCGACTTGCGTCTCACCCATCCAGCATGTCAACAGTGGCTTGCTATGGGTGTTGGCTAATTCGATAAGTGCCTGTGCGGATTCCAGCGGTTTGGTCATCGCCTGTGGCGTGAGGATGGCCAATACGCCATCGACGTTCTCATCTTCCAAGCAGGCTTTCACTGCATGGTGATAACGGTCTGCTTGCGCATCACCAATGATGTCGACCGGATTGCTATGAGGCCAGTTAGGGGGCAGATGCTGGTTAAGATATTCGATGGTGCCATCTGATAGGGTCGCCATGGTGAGTCCGAGATCGGATGCTCTATCGGTCGCCATCACACCGGGGCCGCCGCCATTGGTGACGATGGCGAGTCTGTTACCCACAGGACGGAATCCGCAAGACAGCGCCTTGGCGGCGGTAAACAACTGGGTGATGGTCTGCACACGTACTGCGCCCACACGACTAACGGCAGCGTCGAAAACATCGTCAGCGCCGACCAAAGATGCGGTATGCGACATCGCGGCCTTTGAGCCGGCAGGATGACGGCCAACTTTGACCAAGATGACAGGTTTAATGCGTGCAGCGGCGCGCAGGGCGCTCATGAAGCTGCGTGCATTGCGTATGCCTTCGATGTACATCAGTATGCTTTGGGTGTTTGGGTCAGAGACTAGGTAGTCAAGTATCTCTCCGAAGTCCACGTCAGTGGATGAGCCCATGGACACGACACTAGAGAAGCCCACGTCATTGCTCTGTGCCCAGTCTAAGATTGCAGTGCATAAGGCACCCGATTGTGAGATGAACGCGATGTTGCCGACATTGGCGCCCCCTTTATTGAAGGTTGCGTTCAAGCCTATCGATGGACGCATGATGCCCAGACAGTTAGGGCCTATCAGGCGAATGTTGTAGCGATGTGCGGCTTCCAGTAGTTGTCGTTCTAGGGCAACGCCAGCTGGGCCTGCTTCACCGAATCCCGCAGTGATGATGACGGCGGCTTTGACGCCATGTATACCGCAGGCTTCTATGATGCCAGGCACGGTTTGCGGAGGCGTGGCGATGACCACCAACTCGACTGGCGCGGCTATGTCAGCGATGCTGGCATAAGCGCGCTTGCCTTGCACTTCGGCATTCTTGGCATTGATAGGATAGAGCGCACCTTTGTAGCCACTCTCCAGCATATTCTGGAATACGATCTGGCCGACTGCGTCGGGTCTGTCACTGGCGCCGAACACGGCCACAGAAGTAGGTGAAAAGAGTGTATTGAGGTAATGCTTGCCCATGATGTTCACTGATTGTTAGAGTAACGCTGATATTAACAGTTTAGAGATGATAAAACCTTACATGCAGTCAGCTTATATTTCACATCCGCTGTGCCTCAAGCATGATATGGGGGCGCATCATCCAGAGACGCCGGCACGTATCGGTGCCATAGAAGACCAGTTGATCGCATCTGGTTTACTAAGTTATCTGCGCCATTACGATGCACCTGAAGCGACACGCGAACAGTTGCAGCGTGTACATGATGTGCAATATGTAGAACAGGTCTTTGCGGCCGCCCCCAAGCAAGGCATGGTGGAATTGGATGGTGACACTTCGATGAATCCTTACACTCTGCCTGCTGCATTGCGCGCGGCAGGGGCGGCTATACTGGCAGTGGATAAGGTGATGGCGGGCGAGGTCGAAAACGCCTTCTGTAATATCCGTCCGCCTGGACATCATGCGGAGCGCGGGCGGGCGATGGGTTTCTGTATCTTCAATAACATCGCGATTGCGGCGACCCATGCTTTATCGCATCACGGTCTGCAACGCATCGCCATCATAGATTTCGATGTGCATCACGGGAATGGTACAGAACATATGTTCCATGAAGAGCCACGTGTGTTGATGTGCTCTACTTTTCAGCATCCCTTCTATCCCTATTGCGGAGCGGATAGCGGTAATCAACATATGCTCAATGTGCCGCTTGCGGCGGGGGCAGGTAGCGCGGAGTTTCGTGCCGCGGTAACGGATGTCTGGTTGCCCGCTCTGCAGGCTTTTCAGCCGCAGTTGCTACTGATTTCGGCGGGCTTTGATGCGCATAGAGATGACGATATGTCCTCTTTGCAATTCATAGATAGCGATTACGCTTGGGTGACTGAGCAGCTCAAGGCAGTTGCAGAACAGTGTTGCGCGGGGCGCATCGTCTCGGTGTTGGAGGGTGGCTATGAGTTGCACTCTTTAGGGCGCAGCGCTATGCAGCACGTTAAAGTCTTAAGTGGGCTTTGAATATAGTGCGCTGATCGGGTAAAACAAACGTAGCAGCTGTCGTAATAATTTAGGCGCGGTCTAGGCTATTCTTAGGTAAGATTCAGCATGCGCGCCTATCCGTGGCGCGCTTTTCAATCCGGCGATCATTCAATATGAAAATTCACGAATATCAAGGCAAAGAGATCCTACGACAGTTTGGTGTTCCTACCCCTCGCGGTATCGCATGTTTCGCTGCAGATGAAGCTGTGTCAGCAGCGAAGCAACTGGGTGGCGCAGTATGGGTGGTGAAAGCGCAGATTCATGCGGGTGGTCGCGGCAAGGGCGGTGGTGTGAAAGTTGCCAAATCGCTGGACGAAGTGCGTAGTGCGGCGCAACAGATATTGGGCATGCATCTGGTCACGCATCAGACAGGTAAGGGCGGCCAAGTGGTACGTCGCCTGTTGATTGAAGAGGGTGCGCAAATCGCTAAAGAATTCTATCTCGGTATGGTGGTCGACCGCGGTACACAGCGTGTGGTACTGCTGGCCTCTAGCGAAGGTGGTATGGAGATCGAAGAAGTCGCCGCACACCAACCCGAAAAGATACACAAGATATTCATCGATCCCGCAGCAGGCCTAATTCCTGCAGAAGCCGCTGCAGTAGCCAAAAAGATAGGGATGCCAGATGCTGCTGTCGCCGAGACAGTTGTGGTGTTGCAAGGTCTGTATCGCGCCTTCGTTGAAAAGGATGCGATGCTGGCCGAGATCAATCCGTTGGTGTTGACCGCTGCGAATCGTGTCATCGCACTGGATGCAAAATTTAATTTCGATAGCAACGCACTGTATCGTCATCCAGAAGTCGTGGCTTATCGCGATTTGGACGAAGAAGATGCGGCTGAGATCGAAGCTTCCAAGTTTGATTTGTCCTACATCTCTTTGGATGGCGACATAGGTTGTCTGGTGAATGGAGCAGGTCTGGCGATGGCGACCATGGATATCATCAAGTTGTATGGTGGTAGCCCTGCCAATTTCTTGGATGTCGGCGGTGGTGCAACTACCGAGAAGGTTACTGAGGCGTTTAAATTGATGCTCAAGAACCCCAATCTCAAAGCCATCCTGGTGAATATCTTCGGCGGCATCATGAGGTGTGATGTGATTGCCGAGGGCGTGGTTGCCGCTGCAAAAGAAGTGCATTTGACGGTTCCTTTGGTTGTGCGCTTGGAAGGCACGAACGTGGACCTAGGCAAGAAGATATTGGCTGATTCTGGTCTCCCCATCATCTCCGGGGCTGACATGGCAGATGCCGCACAGAAGGTCGTTGCCGCAGCGAGGAATAAATAATGTCTATACTCATCGATAAGAACACCCGCGTGATGACCCAAGGGATGACTGGTAAGGTCGGTCAATTCCACACCACCAATTGCATCGCCTATGCCAATGGCAAGAATTGCTTCGTGGCTGGTGTTACGCCTAATAAGGGCGGGCAGAACTTTGAAGGCGTGCCTATCTACAACAGCGTACTGGAAGCGAAGCAGCAGACTGGCGCGACCGTGTCTGTTATCTATGTGCCGCCTCCTTATGCTGCTGCCGCTATCGATGAAGCAGTGGAAGCTGATCTGGATCTGGTGATCTGTATCACCGAAGGCATTCCCGTCCACGACATGCTCAAGACCCGCTACAAGATGAAGGGTAAGCGTACCTTGCTCATAGGACCTAATTGTCCTGGTCTGATCACGCCTGATGAAATCAAGATCGGCATCATGCCTGGTCATATCCATCGTAAAGGTCGTATTGGTGTTGTATCGCGTTCTGGGACGCTGACCTATGAGGCGGTCGGTCAGCTAAGCGCGCTGGGCTTGGGGCAGTCTTCCTGTGTTGGTATTGGTGGTGACCCTATCAATGGTATGAAGCATATTGATGTGCTCAAATTGTTCAATGACGATGCTGACACTGATGCGGTGATCATGGTTGGTGAGATTGGCGGTAGTGACGAGGAAGAGTGCGCTCGCTGGATTAAGGATAACATGAAGAAGCCAGTAGTCGGTTTTATCGCCGGCGTCACTGCGCCACCTGGAAAGCGCATGGGTCATGCGGGCGCAATCATCTCGGGCGGACAGGGCGGTGCTGACACCAAACTGGAAGTGATGGAAGAATGCGGTATTCATATCACTCGCAATCCTGCCGAGATGGGGCGTTTGATGCAGAAGATCCTTAAAGGCTAGAACTGGGCTCCCACGACTGCGTTCTAGATGACGCGTCATTTATCTTAAGGTCGTTCAGATGTTAGAGATGTTGCTTAGCCCCCCATTCTGGGTGGATGTGTTCAAGATCATCATGATTGATATCTTGCTTAGCGGTGATAATGCCGTAGTCATTGCTTTGGCTTGTCGTAATCTTCCTTTGGAGCAACGCAAGAAGGGCATCCTGTTGGGTGTGCTAGGTGCCATACTTTTACGTGTGGTGCTGACCTTCTTCGCGGTCAGCCTGCTTTCCCTGCCTTATTTAAAGCTGGTCGGTGCAATCTTGCTAATCTGGATAGGTGTGAAGTTATTGTTGCCTGAAGACGAGCACGGTGAAGACAAAATAAAGGCAGACACGCGTTTGTTTGGTGCCGTAAAGACCATCATCATTGCCGACTTCGTAATGAGTTTAGATAACGTGCTCGGTGTGGCTGCTGCTGCTAAGGGCAATGCTTCATTGCTGGTGTTCGGTCTGTTAATCAGCATTCCTTTGATCGCTTGGAGCAGCCAGTTAGTACTCAAATTGATAGATCGTTTCCCTATGGTGATTTATGTGGGTGGAGCATTGTTAGGTTATGTCGCGGGTGAAATGTTGGTTAGTGAAGCATTGTTTTCTACTTTGATCGAGTCTTATCATCAGCTTCATCTGGCTGTTCCTGTTGCATGTGCGCTGTTGGTATTGACACTGGGCAGATGGTTGGCGGTTCGCAAAGCTGGTGCGGGTAGAGTAGTCGATCTGCTCGATGCCAAAGTGGACGGGAAGTAAACGGAGAGTGCGATGAAGATATTGATACCAGTGGACGGCTCTGACAGCGCGAACCATGTAATTAAATATGTGTTGAATAGTAGCGTATGGCTACAGCAGCCACCGCAGATATATTTACTCAACGTGCAATGGAAAGTGGCGACAGGCAACGTAAAGTTGTTCATCAACAAGGATACGATCAACGATTATTACCGCGAGCAGGGTTTGGCGGAGTTGGCAGGCGCCAAAGCGCTTTTAGATGCGGCTGGTGCAGCCTATGAGTATCACATTAGCATTGGTACGCCAGCGGAAGCCATCGTGAAATACGCACGGGAACATGAGATAGATCAGATTGCCATGAGTAAGCAGGGGCAGGGCGGCTTGCAATCTTGGTTGCTAGGTTCGGTGGTTAGTAAGGTATTGCACATAGCCGAGTGTCCTGTTTTGGTGCTTAAGTGATCAATTTCTTACGCCGAATTACCTAGATAGTTATCGTTGAATCAATGGCTTTGTGGTGTGTTTTTATGAAATACATTAGTATGGCTTACACTAAGCACGATCATTAGGCGGGGAGTGGAGATGAAAAACTGGTCGTTCTTGAAGCAAGATTGGTTTGTCGGGATATTGGTTTCGCTCGCATTGCTGCTCGCGATGAATACCGACCTGATGCAAAGTTTAGAGCGCAAAGCTTATGACTTGGGGGTGAAAGCCACTAATCGCATTCCTAGTGACAAGATCGCAGTGATCGCCATCGATGATCAGAGTATCGCGAATCTAGGGCGTTGGCCATGGCCGCGTGAGATCCACGCCAAGATGATAGATGTGTTGAGTGCAGGACATGCCAAAGTCATCGCTTATACGGTGTTCTTCTTCGAGCCGCAGGTAGATGCAGGCTTGAGCTATATATATAAGATCGCTGATCTGGTGGCCAACTCTTCCGTACAGCAAAGTCCAGATGCGCCCGCATTAAATGAATTATTACTGGATGCTGTAAAAAATCTAAATAACGATCAGAAGCTCAGTGACAGCATGGCTAGAGCGAACGACGTGTTGCTGGGCACCTATTTTGATCTGGGTGAGCCTCAAGGTAAGCCTGATCAAGCTCTACCCGAATATGTGGCGCGCCAAGATTTGCCTAATGTACAAATGGGTACAGCTGCCCCTGCTTTGCCTTTACCTGCTCGTAGTGTGTTAGCTCCTATCCCGTTGTTGGGAGAGCATGCGGTATCTATGGGGCACTTGAATAGCATTCCCGATGTAGATGGTGCGGTACGTACCGAGCCGCTGGTAATCAGCTATTACGATCAGTACTTCCCATCACTATCCCTGATGATTGCTGCCAAGAGCTTGAATTTAGAGAACAAAGATATTGCGGTGAATTTGGGTGAAAGTGTCTTACTTGGTAAACAGAAGGTTGCAACCGATGCGGCGATGCAGATGCATAGCTTTTTTTATAAAGATAACGACGGTCGACCTGCTTTCCCCGTGGATTCCTTCTACGATGTCTACAGCGGCAAGATACCTGCCGACAAATATCGCGATAAGATTGTCCTGATAGGTGCTTCAGCAGCTGGGGTGGGTTCCATGCAGGTGACCCCGATCTCGCCTGCGATGGCACCTGTTTTGATCTTGGCGCACTCGGTCTCAAGCATCTTGCAGGGCGATTATTTCGTCACACCACCGTGGGCCTCGCTGGCCGAGTTGGTGGTATATGGGGTGATTGCGTTGTATTTGATACTCTTACTGCCTAGGTTGGGTGCTGGCATTGGTGCCTTGGTGACTGCCACCTTGTTCGCGGCACTACTGGCCTCGCATTTTTTCCTGATGACCAAGCAGGCGATGTGGCTACAACTGATGTTACCCGCGACCTTGTTGCTGGTGGGGCATTTGTTATTAACGACTAAACGCTATTTGCTTACTGAAAAAGGCAAGCAAAAATCCGATGCCGAGTCTGCAGAAAGTAATCGTATGTTGGGATTGGCATTCCAGGGGCAGGGCCAGCTGGATATGGCATTCGATAAATTCCGCAAAGTGCCTTTGGATGCCAGTTTGATGGAGGTGCTCTATAACCTAGGCCTAGATTACGAACGTAAGCGTCAATTCAATAAAGCAGAGTCGGTATTTAAATACATGGCTGAGTTCAATTCTAAGTTCCGCGATTTGTCACAACGTTTGAATCAAGCCCACGAGATGGCTGAGACCGTCATTCTGGGCGGCGGATCTACGCGCGGCAATGCTAGTACCTTGGTGTTGGGTAGGTCGGGTGTGTCCAAGCCCATGTTAGGTCGCTATGAGATAGAGAGGGAGTTGGGCAAGGGTGCGATGGGGGTGGTTTATTACGGTAAAGACCCGAAGATTGGACGTGTGGTAGCAATAAAGACTGTCGCATTGTCGCAAGAATTTGAGGCCGATGAATTGGCTGATGTCAAAGAGCGATTCTTCCGTGAGGCTGAAACTGCTGGACGACTCAATCATCCAAATATCGTCGCAATCTACGACGCCGGTGATGAGCATGATTTGGCATACATCGCGATGGAATTCCTCAAGGGAAAGGATCTGGTGCCTTATACCAAGCCTGATAATTTGCTCCCTCTAAAGACTGTGATGAGCATCATCATTAGAGTTGCTGATGCACTGGATTATGCGCACAAGCAAAACGTGGTACACCGCGACATCAAACCCGCGAACATTATGTATGACCCAGACAGTGATACGCCCAAAGTGACGGACTTCGGTATTGCACGTATTACAGATTCAAGCAAAACTAAAACTGGGATGGTGTTGGGTACGCCGTCGTTCATGTCGCCAGAGCAGCTCGCAGGTAAAAAGATACAAGGGAGTTCGGATCTGTTCTCATTGGGCGTGAGCTTGTATCAATTGGCTTGTGGTAAGCTCCCGTTCGAAGGTGACTCCATGGCGCAACTGATGTTCCATATCGCCAATGATCCACCAACAAATATATTGAGTGTAAATCCAAATTTACCGATTTGCTTGGCAACCATAATTGAGAAGATGTTGGAAAAGAAGATAGAAGATCGTTTTGCGAGCGGTGCTGAGGTGGCGGAAGCTTTGAGATCATGTGCAGCAAGCATATAGGATAAAAACGATGAAGATTGCAGAGGCGTTGCAGATCGTTAGTTTGACCCATCCAGGGATGGTGCGTACACATAACGAAGATAGCGTGAGCGTAGAAGCCGCGTGTGGACTGGCCGTTCTGGCGGATGGTATGGGTGGCTATAATGCTGGCGAAGTGGCGAGCGGTATTGCGGTCTCGGTTACGGCAAGTGAGATCGCACAGCGTTTGCAACATGCTAACCCCACAGATATTGATACGGAAAGCTATGAAGAGTTAGCGGTAACTTTGTTGAGGAATAATATTTGCAAAGCGAATACTTCTATCTACCAAGCTTCGCAGAGTCAGCCCCAGTATGCAGGAATGGGTACGACCATAGTCGCGGGCCTATTCTATGACAACCGTGTTGCAGTAGCGCATGTGGGCGATTCGCGCATGTATCGGCTGCGCGGAGAAACGCTGAGCACTATGACTAGGGATCACTCTTTATTGCAGGAGCAGATCGACAGTGGACTGATCAGTCTTGAAGATGCGCGGTACTCCAAGAATAAAAATCTTGTGACGCGTGCAGTAGGTATAGATGAAAAAGTTTTACCCGATGTACATGTCTATGATGTTCAACTTGGGGATATTTATCTGCTGTGCTCGGATGGGCTAAACGATATGGTGGAGGATGCTGATATCGAATCCGCACTGTTCGCGATGCAGGGGAATCTACCCTTAGCTGCAGAGCAGTTGATACAGATGGCGAATGACAATGGCGGACGTGATAACGTTTCCGTCATGCTGGTAAAGATACTTGAGGATTATGCTGTGCCACGCAGCTTGTCATCAAGGATTATGAATTGGTTTAAAAAATAACTGTGTAAGAGGTAATGCTATGGCCGCAAAAGTGATATTGAGCATGGATGGGATACAAATAAAAGAAATCCCGTTAAGCAAAGAGCGTATGACCATCGGGCGTAAGTCCAGCAACGATATCGTGATCGATAACCTGGCGGTGAGTGGTGAGCATGCTGCCATCATCACCATATTGAATGACTCGTTCCTTGAAGATTTGAATAGCACCAACGGTCTGGTAGTAAACGGCGTAGCGACCAAGAAGCATTTCTTGCAGAACAATGATTTAATCGAGATCGGTAAACACTCGTTGAAATATGTGAATGATCAAGTGAGCAAGACTAGTGCTGCCGAGTTCGAGAAGACGATGGTGATGCGAGGCCCTGTCAAGATCGTAGCGGCAGCACCTGTGGAGATTGCTGAACCTACAGCTGGATTCACTCAGACTCAAATTCTAGCGAATAAGACACCGGCAGCGGTGGCAGCGGATAAGACCGATAAGATAGATGGCCCTCTACCGACCAGTCAGATTGCTGTTGTGCAGATACTGTCTGGGCCTAACGCTGGTAAAGAGCTTGAATTGGTGAAGAATCTGACCACCTTGGGTAAGCCTGGTGTGCAGGTTGCAGTATTGGCCAAACGCCCCCATGGTTATTTCATCACGCATGTAGAGGGTACTAGCTTCCCTGCTGTAAATGGCAAGGACTTGAATGAGCAGCCGCATCAACTTAATGATCATGATTTGATAGATTTGGCGGGTGTGAAGATGGAGTTCTACTTCAAGAGTTAGGATAGATGATTTGAACTCCTTATACCGACCTCTCATCTGGTTTCGGACGTTCTCTAAGGGGTCCGCTTGAAAAAAAATGCAATACTCATTGCGCTTGGTTTAATGCTGGTATTGCTTTTCGTAGGCAATGCAGCCAATTTTTATCGTTTGAGTTTTGTTGACCGACTTTCAGCCATCGTATACGACTATCGTTTGCGCATCAGTATGCCGCGAACGGTTGATGATCGTATTGTCATCCTCGACATAGACGAAAAAAGCCTCAAGGAGGAAGGGCGTTGGCCTTGGAGTCGCAATCACTTAGCAACGCTGATGGATCAATTGTTCGATCGATACCAGGTTGATGTGGTGGGCTTTGACGTGGTGTTTGCCGAACGTGACAATAGTTCGGGTCTAGATGTGCTGCAAAAACTTGGGCAAGATCAACTCAAGTCGGATAAAGCGTTCCAATCAGCTCTGGAGCAGATCGCACCGCAACTTGAGTATGACCAACTTTTCGCTGAAAAAATCAAAGGCCGCAAGGTCGTCTTAGGTTATTACCTAACAAATCAGAAGAGCCAAAGTGAATCAGGCATGTTGCCACCGCCCGCATTTCCCGCTGGTGCATTCAAGGGCAGCCTAGTGGCTTTCACCACTTGGAATGGCTATGGTGCAAACCTGCCAGAACTACAGTCGGCGGCCTACAGTGGTGGCCACTTCAATCCATTGGTCGATAGTGATGGTGTGGTGAGGCGCGTGCCAATGTTGGTCGAATGCAAAGGTGGTTACTACCCATCGTTGTCCTTGGCGATGGTACAGGCAGTGTTGGGTCAGCCTAAAATAGTTATGGGTATGGCTGAGGGTAAAAATAGCGGATACGCTGGTTTGGAGTGGTTGGAGTTGTTTGCAGGTGATCGAACTTACAAGATACCTGTTGATCAGGATGTTGCGAGTTTCATTCCCTACCGTGGTCGTCAAGGAAGTTTCCGTTATATATCTATCTCAGATGTGTTGCACGGGCGCGTCGATGCGGAAATGCTCAGGGGTAAGATTATCTTGGTAGGTACAACCGCTCCTGGATTATTGGATATGCGTTCCACACCAGTCTCCGAGGTATATCCGGGGGTGGAAGTACACGCCAATATGATTGCAGGCATTCTGGACCAAAATTTGAAGCAGCAACCTGCATACATGTTAGGGGCAGAGGTGTTGTGGTTGCTGCTAATCGGCATTACATTGAGCGTGGTTCTACCTTTGCTTACCCCGATGCGCGCCATACTGGCATCGGTATTTGTGTTCGCATTGAGCCAAGCGTTGACATTAGGTATCTGGCAATACGCTGACTTGGTCATGCCAATTGCAAATAGTTTGGTGATGGTCGCGCTGTTATTCGCCTTGAATATGTCTTACGGCTATTTTGTCGAATCGCGCACCAAGCGACAGATCACGAATCTGTTCGGTCAGTATGTACCCAGCGAATTGGTCGACGAAATGAGCAAGCATCCTGATAGTGTCTCCATGGTGGGCGAGAGCCGTGAGATGACAGTGTTGTTTTCGGATGTGCGCGGATTCACGACGATCTCTGAAGGCCTAGATCCGAAAGAGCTCTCTCTGCTGATGAATGAATTCCTCACGCCTTTGTCGCGCGTCGTTTACAAACACAGAGGAACGATAGATAAGTATATGGGTGATTGCATCATGGCATTCTGGGGAGCTCCGCTGCCGGATGTGAATCATGCAAAGAATGCGATTATTGCAGGTATAGAGATGCAGTTAACACTAAAGAAACTGCAAGTACACTTCAAGGAGCGCGGTTGGCCTCCGATCAAGATTGGGGTGGGCATCAACACAGGTAGGGTCAGTGTAGGAAATATGGGTTCAGAAGTACGTGTTGCGTATACGGTGATGGGAGATGAGGTCAATCTGGCATCGCGTCTGGAAGGCATAACCAAACAATACGGCGTCGGCATTGTCGTGGGTGAGAATACGCGCAATACGGTGAGCGATTTTGTGTATCGCGAACTTGACCATGTGCGGGTAAAAGGTAAAGATAAGCCCATTGCAATTTATGAGCCTTTGGGTTTGCAATCTGAGGTTGATAAGTCGACTCTAGAAGAGTTAAAACTGTTCCACGAGATGCGTAGACTCTATCTCAAACAGAATTGGGAGCAAGCAGAACTTCAACTGATGAATTTGCAGCGCATTTCACCTGAAACTGAACTTTATGGAATCTATATGGAACGCATAGCTCACTTTAGGAAGAGCCCTCCACCAAGCGATTGGGATGGCGTCTACGTGTTTCAGACCAAATAACCGGGAATATTGATAATGAAACTCAGAGTTTTGGGATGCAGTGGAGGAATAGGTGGCAATCTGCACACCACTTCGTTCTTGCTCGATCATGATGTACTGATTGATGCAGGTACCGGATTGAACGAGCTCAGCTTGACTGAACTGAGTGTGATAGACCATATTTTCGTGACTCATTCTCACCTTGATCACATCGCCTGTATCCCTTTGCTGTTAGATAGCGTTGGTTTTATGCGTGAGCGTCCTATCACGATATATGCGACTGCCGAAACGCTAGATATTCTTAAGCAACATATTTTCAATTGGAAAATTTGGCCGGATTTTAGCGAGATTCCCAATATGCAAAACCCCATCATGCGCTATCAGACGATAGAGCTGGGCGAGGAAATTGTATTGCAGGGCCGTAAAATCACCGCGATACCTGCGAACCATGTTGTCCCTGCTGTTGGCTATCATTTGGATAGCGGTGTCGCAAGTCTGCTGTTCAGTGGAGACACAACAACCAACGATGCACTGTGGGACATCGCCAACAAGATTAAGAATCTGCGACACATCATTATTGAGACTGCATTCTCGAACAGTGAAATAGGGATGGCAATTCTGTCTAAGCATCTGTGCCCGAGCTTACTGGCTGAGGAGTTGGAGAAGTTCCAAGGTGATGCACAGATTTACATCACACATCTTAAACCAGGTGAAGTTGAGTTGATTATGCGTGAGATCGATCAGACCGCACATAGATTGCGCCCAAAAATGTTGCTAAATAATCAGACATTTACTTTCTAGAGATACGAAGATGAGCTATGCGCTGGACATCAGAGTATTAGCAAATTTGGAACCCATCGCTGCATTTAGTGCCGCCCGTCTGCGCGAGTTGTTGGATTATTGTCATACAGAGAATATCGCCAAGGGAACGGATCCATTCAAGCGCCACGGACTGAGTGGTCAGTCTGTGTACCTAGTGCGGGGTGAGATTGAACTGATTTATCAGGATGGCAATCGTGTAGTTGTCAGCGCGCAATCCGAATGGGCTAAACATCCTTTGGGTAAGCGTCAACCGAATATTGTTAGTGCAATGGCACGGGAAGATAGCCAGTTGCTGCGTATTGAGGATGAGTTGCTGGATCGAATGGTGACATGGGATCAACTTTCTGGCCATGATATATCGAGTCCAGAAAAACAGGCGGTGAGTGAAAGCAAGAAACATTTACTGAATTCTGGGATGTTTAGCGCCGAAAGTTTGCGCAATGGACCTTTGGCTCACTTGCCTACAGCTAACATTGGGCAATTACTCAATCGTATCGAGACGATTGCGGTATGGGCAGACGAAGTCATCATCCGGGAGGGTGAAGAGGGAGACTATTACTATCTGATCGACACAGGACGCGCGCAAGTTACAAGACTGGTTGGCGGTGTGAATATTGTGTTGGCTGATCTTAAAGCAGGTGATGTGTTTGGTGAAGAGGCGTTAGTCTCAGATGCAAAACGCAATGCGACGATCACGATGATGACAAATGGCGTGTTGCTGCGCCTAGGTCGTCAGGACTTTTTAAATCTACTACAGGAGCCTTTGCTGCATAAGGTGAATTTTACCGATGCAAAAACAAACGTCGAGCATGGCGCTGTCTGGTTAGATGTCAGGCACCCACCTGAATACCGTTATGACAGATTGCCTGGCGCAATCAATGTGCCTTTGAGTGATATACGCAGCGCAATCGGTGTTTTGGATAAAGATAAGAAGTACATAGCCTATTGCCAGAGCGGTCGTCGTAGTGCAGCAGCAGCATTTATTTTGGCGCAGGCAGGATACGATGTTGAAGTATTGGATGGTGGATTGTGGTCTGAGTCTGCAGTAACGCAATAACAAATTAGTAAGGGACGGGTAATGAGTATTGATGAAAATACAGGTGGGGTGAGCGGCCAGTTGTTGTTCACTAAAAGCTTGAACGATGTGATTAACAAGGTTCATGCCGCGAACAATATCGATGAAATCATGCTCGATGTGAGCAAGGATATCTGTACATCGTTTAATGCAGACAGACTCACGATCTACGTAGTTGGTGAAGACGGCGCCTCGCTTATTTCTAAAGTCAAAACTGGACTGAATTCCTTCAAAGACCTGAAGCTACCTATTGCCGAGCAGAGTGTCGCTGGCTATGTGGGTGTACACAAGAAAACACTCAATATCAAAGATGTTTACGACGAAGATGAACTGGCAAGTCACAGCAATCATTTGCGTTTTTTGCAGGAAGTCGATAAGCGTACCGGCTATCGTACCAAGCAGATGCTCATAGTGCCTATCCTTGATCAGGATAATGGCTTGGTGGGTGTGATTCAGGTCATCAATAATAAAGCGGGACTTCCTTTCTCTTCCATGGTGGAAGAAGGTTTGCAAGAGTTAGCACAGAGCATGGCGGTGGCCCTGCGTCAAAGACAAAAGACCAATACAGTCAAAACTAAATATGACTTCCTAGTTAGCGATGCGGTGCTGTCGGCGGCCGAATTTGAGTTGGCGACCCGTACGGCTAGGCGCAAAGGGATAGATGTAGAAGAAGTCTTGATAGATGAGTTTCAGGTTGGCGTCCCTATCTTGGGCAAGGCGCTATCCAGCTTCTTCGGTGTCGATTACGAACCCTTCAAAGCAGATCGGATTAAGCCATCAGACCTGTTGCGCAACCTCAAGCGCGAATATGTGGAAAGCAGCCACTGGTTACCTATAGAGGAAAATCAAGATGGCTTGATTATCCTCACAACGGACCCAGAGCGGATACAGGCATCGCGTATCGTTAATAACATTTTCTCGCGTCATAAACTGGTATACAAAGTTTGTTCGCAAAGAGAGTTTCGACAAACACTCGATGCATTCTATGGCGGTCGCTCCAGTGCTGATGGAACAGGTAACTTCCTAGCAGATGAGTCCTCCATGGACGATTTGCTCTCCAGTCTGGGCGGAGATGAGGAAGAGATTGGTGCGGTCCAAGATGATGTAAGTGCTGCTGCCGATAACGAGTTGGTTAAACTCGTCAATAAGATCATCGTCGATGCTTATCGTATGGGCGCATCTGATATCCATATTGAGCCATTGCCAGGCAAAGGTAAGACGCAGATACGTGTTCGCAAAGATGGTACTTTGATGAATTTGATCGAGGTTCCTGCCACATACCGCAATGCCTTGGTGACTCGTCTCAAGATAATGTGTGATTTAGATATCTCTGAGAAGCGCAAACCACAGGATGGCAAAATCAAGTTCCGAAAATTCGGGCCTTTGGATATAGAGTTGCGTGTAGCAACCATCCCCTCTCAGGGGGGGGTAGAAGATGTGGTGATGCGTATACTGGCATCAGGTGAGCCATTGCCGTTGGAAAAGATGGGTTTTTCGGCGCGCAACAACGAACTCATCAAATCAACAGTCAGCAAGCCGTATGGTTTGTTCTTCGTTTGCGGTCCTACTGGTTCAGGTAAAACGACAACACTGCATTCCATTTTGAAATACATCAATACGCCTGAGACCAAGATTTGGACCGCTGAGGATCCTGTCGAAATCACCCAAAAGGGCTTGCGTCAGGTTCAGATTAATAAGAAGGCAGGTTTGGATTTTCCTACCATCATGCGCGCTTTCTTACGTGCTGATCCGGATGTGATTATGGTCGGTGAGATGCGCGACAAAGAAACCGTCTCCATCGGTATCGAAGCATCACTAACAGGTCACTTGGTTTTTGCTACCTTGCATACCAACAGTGCGCCAGAGTCCATACTCCGTTTGCTGGATATGGGTATGGATCCGTTTAACTTTGCCGATGCGCTCTTGGGCATCCTTGCTCAGCGTTTGGCTAAGCGCTTATGTGCAGATTGTAAAAAACCACATGTTGCTAGCCCAGATGAAATCAAAGCGATACTGAATGAATTTAGTCTTGAATTGGCAAACACAGAGTCGTGGAAGAAGGATCCCGCTGCATCTATG
The DNA here is from genome assembly GCA_038327315.1 of Burkholderiales bacterium. Classification (GTDB taxonomy): domain Bacteria; phylum Pseudomonadota; class Gammaproteobacteria; order Burkholderiales; family Gallionellaceae; genus Gallionella. Next base: position 62,760 of record JBBQKX010000002.1, read on the forward strand.
AAAGCGATATATGCAGATTGGATCAAATCCTTTGGTGACGAAAAGGGACAGATTATGATTTATGAGCCAGTCGGTTGTGATAAATGCTCAGGGACAGGCTATAGGGGGCGTGTTGGTTTGCATGAGTTGTTATTAGGTTCGGATATTATCAAGAAAGCCATACAGGAACATGCCCGTGTTGCAGAGCTGTTGGCCTTAGCCTTGGAAGACGGAATGCACACGCTGAAGCAGGATGGGATAGAGAAGGTCCTACAAGGGATCACCGATATGCACCAAGTACGTGCCGTTTGTATTAAATAACGATATGACATCCGCACCGAATCTTAGGGATCGTTTAAAAGAACTCAACGAAATCGGTATTGCGTTGTCTCAGCCTTTGGATATCAATAGCCTGCTGGAGACAATACTGGAGGCAGCCAAGCGCATCACGAACGCAGATGCAGGTACATTGTATTTGCATGAATACGAAAAGAAGGTGTTGCGCTTTGAAATATTGCGCAATGACAGTTTGAAGATTGCCATGGGCGGTACGAGTGGTGAGCCTATCACCTACTATCCTATACATTTGTATGACGAGTTCGGTCACCCCAACCACGCTATGGTGGTTAGCCACTCAGCGCTCTCTGGTGAAACAGTCAATATTCCTGATGCGTATGAGGCTGAGGGATACGACTTTTCTGGCACACAAAAATTTGATCAGAAGACAGGCTATCGCTCGCAATCTTTTCTGGCAGTGCCGATGCGCAATCATGAGGGTGAAGTAATTGGTGTGTTGCAGCTCATTAATGCACAGAGCCGAGAGGACGGGTCTATCGTTCCATTTTCCAGCGATGATCAGCAGCTGTTGGAATCGCTCGCTTCGCAAGCTGCAATCGCATTAACGAATCGACGGCTAATCGCGCAGATGGAAGAGTTGTTTGAGTCATTCATCAAACTCATCAATACAGCCTTGGATGACAAGTCTCCGTATACAGGAGGGCACTGTGAGCGAGTTCCCGTTCTGACCATGATGTTGGCAGAGGCAGTGACTAGGACCAAGCAGGGGCCGCTCAGCGACTTTGTGATGACTGAAAGAGATAGGTATGAGCTCAGAATCGCAGGGTTGTTGCATGATTGCGGCAAAATAACGACCCCAGTACATATCGTGGATAAGGCTACAAAGTTACACACGCTATTGGATAGGATAGAACTGATCAACGATAGATTTGAGGTGTTGAAGCGGGATAGCGAGATACGGATGCTAAGAGAATTGCTGGCTGCAGGAGATGCTGGTGAAAATATGAAGTCAGATATTAGAGACAAGCATGAAGTACGTGCGCGTCAATTAGATAGCGACAGGGAGTTTTTGCGATTTTGTAACATCGGCAGCGAATTGATGTCGGAACAGGATCAGCAAAGAGTTAGAGACATCGCAGCTTACCAATATCACAACGCTGAGGGCCTAGAAGTTAATTTTTTGACTGAAAATGAACTGCAAAACTTGACCATAAGATCAGGTACGCTGACTGAGGCAGAGCGCAAAATTATCAATCACCATATCGTTGTGACAATCAAAATGTTGGAGGCTTTGCCTTGGCCAAATCACCTGAAGAACGTACCTGAGTATGCAGGTGGGCACCACGAACGCATGGATGGTAAGGGATACCCTAGAGGGCTGAAACGGGAAGATATGTCTGTGCAAGCTAGAGTGATGGGCATTGCTGACATCTTTGAAGCTTTGACAGCTAAGGATAGGCCGTACAAATCCGGCAAGACACTTACGGAGTCTTTGACCATCTTGGGGAAATTCAAACTTAACGGCCACATTGATCCTGATCTGTTTGATGTCTTTATTCGAGAGAAGGTGTATTTGGATTATGCCCATAGATTTTTGTCATCAGAGCAGATAGATGAAGTGGATCTGACTATGATTCCGGGTGTGCAGTCTTGAGGCTAAAGTGACGAAAACTGTCACTTGATTGACGGGATTTGTAAGAAGAAGCAGTGTAAAAAAGTGGTTGTGTGAAATAATTGATAATATACAGAGAGATGCTTGATTGGCACAGCATTTGCTTAACTAGAGTGGCACACCTAGTGTGTTAGTCAGTAGTAGAGAATTAAAGCATTTTCATTACTGTCAGCTAAACGAAATTATCTAACTTAAGGAGCTTTACATGAATACAATTCAAAAAGGTTTTACATTGATCGAACTGATGATCGTGGTTGCGATTATCGGTATCTTGGCTGCTGTTGCAATCCCAGCATACGGTGATTACACAGCACGTGCGCAAGCCGCTGAAGCCTTCACACTGATGGATGGTTTGAAGACTCCAATGACT
>JBBQKX010000003.1:0-61308 GCA_038327315.1 Burkholderiales bacterium
ATAACGTTCTGGCTGAAGTAACACATGCAGAACGATTAATCCCACCTCATCTCTCCAATAAGACCGTTCTACGTGCGCTAGCGCACAGAGCTAACGCTTACTAAAGCCCATGCTACGCCCACTTGAACGCCATCTTAATTGACCTCTTGGGATCTTCAGTCGAACTCATACCAAGTATTAAAAGGAAAATATCATGAATAATTTCAAACGTAACTCAAAGTCGGTGATGTGGATTCCAGCCTTACTGGCGTCAGCTATCTTAGCTGGTTGCGGAGGTAGCGGCAGCGGCGTCGCCGCTAGTGGATCAAGCGCGGCCTCAGGACCGGCGGGTGCGGTCTGCTCAGGCGCTGGCTGCGTGAATTTAGGAACAGCGGGTAATTATGCAATTCTCGCAAAAACAGGCGTTGCCACAGCGCCAATATCTGTAGTGACTGGAAATGTCGGGGTAAGTCCAGCATCCAGAACATTCTTAACCGGATGGTCGCAAACAGCTGATGTCACGGATACCTATGCAACTTCGGCTCAAGTAGCAGCCCCAGGTAAACTTTATGCAGCAGACAATGTGGGCGGAACGACATCTGTTGACCTGACTACAGCCATTGGCGATATGCAGACCGCATACACCAACGCTAATGGGTTGGCAACATCCGGTGGTGGACTAGTACCTGGTCCTGCTTGTCCCGGAGTCGGAGCGCTGGGCGGACAGACCATCACACCTGGAGTCTACACCTGTGGTGTCGCTCTCGACATAACAGGTACCCTCACTTTCAACGGCGCGGGGGTCTATGTCATCAAGACTACAGGAGGATTTACTACAGCGGTTGGTGCAAATGTGGTCTTGGCTGGTGGTGCACTGGCGCAGAATATCTTTTGGGTTATCGCTGGTGCCACATCCACGGGTGCAACCTCGCACTTAGAAGGAATCATTCTGGATCAGACCGCGATAACCATGGGAAGTGGCTCATCGATCAATGGTAGATTGCTGGCGCAGACAGCCGTTACACTTAATGCAACTACAGTAACGAAGCCCTAAGGCATGGAATATCCGGTGTGTAAGCACGACTACGGATATGAAGGCTAGCACCAACAGTTAGCTGCCAGAAACACACAGAACCCAGCTTGGGTTCTTTGTGTTTCTGGCGTGCCTAAGCGAACAGAGAAAATTTATTACCCAGTACTTTGGAGGCTCAAATGAGCGAGGCACTACGCATTCTGAATTTCATTCAACTGGTCGCGATCACTGTCGTCGCGATCATTTGTTATATCGTACTGCAACCATTCATTCCGGCGATCTTGTTCTCCGCTGTGGTGTGCATTTCGACTTGGCCACTATATCTACACTTGCGTAAGTTCTTGCATGGTCGGTCCTCACTAGCGGCGCTGATGATGGTGCTGTTGCTGATCCTGTTGGTAATCGTTCCATCAGCGCTGCTGGCGGCGAGCCTGACAAACAATGTGATGTCTATCGTCGACGTGATCAAAACTATACTGAACGATGGCCCGATCGATCCCCCTGCTTGGCTTAAGGAGACACCCATATTTGGTGGGCGACTCAATGACTATTGGCTGGGACTAGCTGCTGGTAAGGAAGAAGCCGTGGCGCTACTCAAACAGATGATAGAACCCGCGCGAAACTTTCTTTTCGGCACGGCTTACGCAATCGTGCAAAGTGTCTTCCAGATGTTGCTCGCCGCCTTTATCGGTTTCTTTTTCTATCGTGACGGCGATGCCATCGTAAAGACACTGAGTGACGGACTGACCAAGATCGCCGGAGAACTGAGCGTAAAACTGATGTCCACCATGCACAATACCGTGTCAGGTGTCGTACATGGCATTTTCGGAACGGCGCTGGCGCAATCCATCGTTGCCGTGATTGGCTTTCTCATCGCTGGCGTACCAGGCGCAATCTTGCTCGGTGCCGTCACCTTTTTTCTGTCCATGCTACCCATTGGCCCGCCCCTACTGTGGGGAGGTGCCAGCATCTGGCTGTTTTACCAAGGTACCTATGGTTGGGCGATTTTTATGGTCTTGTGGGGTGTCTTTGTGATCAGTAGTATCGACAATGTCATCAAGCCCTACCTCATAAGTCAAAGCAGCCATTTGTCCTTGCTGTTAATCACGCTAGGCGTGTTTGGCGGAATCTTCGCGTTTGGCTTTATCGGCATTTTCATCGGCCCGCCTGTCTTAGCGGTAGGCATGACTTTAGTCAAACTGTGGACAGCTCAGCCCGCATCAGAAACAGAAAACGCTTCGAAATCTATTGCTATGTTCGATTCCGCACAGAATCATTCGAGCCATGAGTAGATAGTGACTAGGTAATCAGCAACATCGCTAATACCGGATGTTCCGGCGTTGGCACTTTTTGGAGGAACAAGCAATGAATTCCCATATTATGAATCGCAAAACCAATTTTTCCGATGTAACCAAAGCGCAACTGATCGCCGACTTTAAGATTGTGATGTCAGATGCGGAAGCACTGATTAAAGCGACTGCCAATCAAGGCGGTGACGCGATTGAAGCTGTACGCAACCAAGCAGCCAAGTCGATTGCGATGGCAAAAGCCAGTGTGATTGATGTAGAGATGGATGTACTTGCTCGCTCCAAAGAGGTCGTAAAGGAAGCCGATATTTATGTACACGAAAATCCTTGGCAGGCAATCGGTGTCGGTGCAGGCATCGGTTTGCTTATCGGTTTTCTGGTAGCTCGACGTTAGTCACAAAATCATGAGTGAAGATATGCCGAAAGAGAGCAAAGGCTTGTTTGAATCGTTGACAGGTCTCGCCTCCAGCTTGATTGCCATCGCACATACCAAGCTTGATTTGCTGTCCAGTGATATGGAAGAGAATCGCGAGAGACTTTCGTCCTTACTGGTGACCATGCTGGTTGCGCTGTTCTGTCTGGGTGTGGGCGTGGTGTTGTTGACCATACTAATCGTGGTCGCATTCTGGGATAGCAACAGACTATTGGTACTGGGTGGACTCTCAGGTATTTTCTTGTCAGGTGGTGCCGCAGCGTGGGGAACCGCGATTTACATGATGCGTACTAAGCCCAAGCTATTTTCGGTAAGTCTGGCGGAGCTAGTCAAAGACCACCAACAGCTTACTCGCCGATTATGAGCAAAAATTCAACTAGTCTGGCTGAACGTCGCAGGCATCTGGTGGCACGGGCAGCCGCGCAACGAACAGCACTAGCACAAGACTTGGCACCTTGGCGCGCGCCACTGGCATTAGCAGATCAAGGCATAGCAGCCCTCCGCTACATCAAGCGTCATCCGCTCTTGTCTGTAGGTACCACAATGGCGTTCGCAGCGCTGCGTCCGCAGCACACTGGCAAGAGGCTGATGCAAGCTTGGGTATTGTGGAAGCTCGCACGCACTTTGCTCAAAAGCAAACCAACACGTCTGAAAGACCACTGATGGTTTCACACGATTAAATGTAATTGATTATCGGCAAAGTAGTAAGAATTGCGCACGACGTCAATGGTGTCATCCGCATCAAAAACGACATGCGACTTAAATCAGTACACCGAACTAGGCTAAATTAGAAGGAGTCATCATGCTTGAAACAATTGTCGTCGTCCTAGTCCTACTCTGGCTATTGGGTATGGTTTCCTCAGTCACTATGGGGGGGCTCATACACATATTGCTAGTGATCGCCATCATAGTGGTGTTATTACGCGTCATTCGAGGGCGCAGTCTTTAACGCCAACTCGGGCAAGTTAATTCCATAGCAATAATTGATACCGCACTATGGCTAGCGCACTGTGAATTCGCGGTGATCAATTTTTTTGGGTGAGTATTTTCGTATTATGAGGTGTCCCAATAAAACGCCGCCCTGCCGTGAAGGCAAGGCGGCTTTTTCATGGGTGACAAAGAACGTGACTAGATGTTGAGTCCGATATTCATTGTGAACTCCTCTTTGTGCTGATGGTCGTTCGAACGATTATTTGACGGTAATGGTGAGATTCTTGGTATCCACGCTTTTCACACCCTCGACTTTTGCAGCGATGTCTTTCACGTGATCGATTGCATCCTGACTATCTAGCCTGCCCTCCAGAATCACTACACCACGTACCGTATTGACGTTCACCTCGAAGCCTTTGTTAGTACTGTCAGCCAATATCTCGGCTTTCACCTTGGTGGTGATCCAACTATCTGAAAGGACCCGCTTCGCCTTGGTGACGTGCTTGTTGTCGCCTGGTACGACTAGGTTGTTGTCAACGCTCTTGACACCTTCTATCGACTTGGCAAATTTCTCTGCTACCGATTTCGCGGATGAATTGCTAGCCGTACCATCAAGTGTGACTACGCCGTTGGTGGTCATTACGCTGATATCTGATTTTTTGAGACGGTGATCACCGATCAACTTAGTTTTCACTTGAGCAGTAATCGCAGTATCAGAAATCGTCGCACCTACACCGTCACTATGCGGTATCGGTGAGGTCACATCATCGGTAACTGCAGCAGCCGTACCCGCACCAAGACTAAGAATTAAACTAACGGCGAACAGCGAACCGGATATCGAATTCTTGCGTGAGAAAACTGTGTTCATGTATTTACTCCTAGTTGCCGACTGCACGACATGCTTTACGAAATATTCGTAATTGGAGTTTGTTCCATAGCATTAATCTAGTCAGTGCGTTAACAAACACAAGCCAGCATAAAAGCTATTTACAACTGTTACACAGAAGTTGTGGAATTGAATATTCTCGATAGCATAATCTTCCGCACACAAAAGAAAATTAAAAGAGTGTAGGACGGAACACCGTTGCATGTTTTAGTCCGCACCCCCTGGGGTCAGTTTTCAGTCGGCGGCAACACAGTATCTATCGGGGCGTAAACTTTGAGTTTGGCTTTATTCATTGGGTGGCGTGTATCTGGGAATCAAACATCGGAAACTGGGGAATCTGATAGGGTCAGGAGGTCGGCTTGTTTCTGCGCCATTTGCTTTACGTCATCAGCCACGCCGGGATGGGCTGCCACTTGATGCCAGTAACGAATCGCCAGTGGCAACATTTCTTTCCACACCACCAGCGGTGGATTCACGCCTACTTTGGGTAATGGCAAGGCATCAGGAATCTGTCCCGAGGGACGTGGTGCTAATGACATGGGCAGCATGTCATACACTGGTGCCAGCGTGATGATGGGTTCGGGTTGGGTAACGTCATCCACAAAAAACGAAAGATTGCCGGAATGCATATCCGAATTGCCGATTAGCACACCAAAGACGTGTAGTTTTAGTACTTGCTGATAGACGGCGTCGCTCATTTTTCCCGCTTGAACAAGCGCGGCAGAAATCTTTTGCCAGTCGGAGGAAAGACCGGCAAATTCATCATCCAGTGCTTTGAGCGAAACAATGCCCAATCTGCCCTTCTCACCGACTCGATCAAAGCGTGGGACTTCCAGAAACAACTGCGGCACACCATTCACTTCCGCACTGAGCAACTCGCTCTCACTACTGGGAAAGCATACACGCAACACCTGCAAGGCGATGTGCTCACAGACCAACAAGCTGCGCCAACGTTGCGTGGTGGCGTTATCTTGAGGTGCGCTGAATTTGACCATGACATGAACTGGTTTTCCCTCACGCAAAATCTCAATATTGAACTTGGGTTGCTCGCCACCAGCGGAAGAGCCCACTACTTCGCCCGCTAACGCGCGCTGCGCCAGTTTGGGATATTCATTGAGCCTTAAATCAGACGCAATTCGAGGCTGGGTCCGATCTAGATTAGAAAAAAGTGCAGCAGTCTGAACGTGTGAAGCCGCTTCCTCACCTAATAACAAATTTCCGGGCGCGTCATATCCGGTATGCGCAAAAGCAAGCAAGGTTTGATCATCACTCCAGCGCGTTGGATCAACCGGCAAGCCCAAGATGGGCGCGTGAAATCGGGCAAATGAGCGGCCAAGAAATCCTTGTGGCCGCATGTCTTGCAAATACCATGGCATGCCAGCATGCACATCCGACCTTGCATCATGCTGTTCGGTCGCCAGTGTTTCGACTAGATAGCCCTCTGGCATGATGGGATGGAGCTGCCCCCATTGCTCCAAGCTACCAGAAGCACTGACACGATAGAGCGGGAATGAGTGATGTGCCCCAAGCTTGCGTCTAAGCGCGTATTGAGATTGGCGTGCTTTGCCAAAGCGGAGAATGGATACGCCAAGCTGGTTAATTAAGCGCGAAAGCGTAGGCTGGCTGATGCTCAGCCTTTCATACAGGGCGTTGGCAGGCTGCGGGCCTTCTCTCAATATCTGGATTACTGTGTCATAAGCCGCCATTAGTTCAACTATCCAATTAGATTATGAATTGATACTGAATGGATATTACCGCAATAGTGCCCGTTTGAAAATCTGATAACGGATGAGAGCAACCGGACGAGCGCGAGCTTGGGGATGCTGTTTAGAGAAAAAGCTGAGTCCCTTCAAAGTTCCTTCAATGTAAAAACGGGTTAGAACATTTCTGCTCTAACCCGTTTAATTTTGGTAGGAACGATCAGATTCGAACTGATGACCTCTTGGATGTCGACCAAGCGCTCTAACCAACTGAGCTACGCTCCTAAAAAGGACGCGCATTGTATCTGAAGTTCGACCGACTTAAAACTAAAAAATCATCACATTCAATAACTATCTGATGCCAGATTATCAAAGCGTGTGTACTCACCACGGAAGGCCAGTGCGACTGTGCCTATGGGGCCGTTACGCTGTTTGCCAATGATGATCTCTGCCTTACCCTTATCTGCAGAATCCGAGTTGTAAACTTCATCACGATAGATAAATAAAATAAGATCGGCATCCTGCTCAATCGCACCAGATTCACGCAGGTCTGACATCACCGGACGCTTGTTGGGCCGCTGTTCCAAACTACGGTTGAGCTGCGACAGCGCGATAACGGGCACCTGCAATTCTTTGGCGAGCGATTTGAGTGAGCGCGAAATCTCGGATATCTCTGTGGCACGATTCTCACTCGCCTTGCCAGCGTTGGAACTCATCAATTGGATATAGTCCAGCACGATCAGGCTCAAGCCACCATAAGTACGATGCAATCGGCGTGCTCGGGCGCGCACTTCAAGTGCAGACAACGCTGCGCTTTCATCGATGTGCATAGGCGCATCATTCAACCTGCCCAAAGCTTGAGTTAATCTCCCCCAATCATCGTCTTGCAAGCGGCCTGTTCTAAGGTCGTGCTGGTTGAGCTTACCCACCGAACCCAGCATACGCATGGCTAATTGAGAGCCGCCCATTTCCATACTGAAAATCGCCACAGGCTTGGGATTTTCTTTGGTGGCTTCTTCTAGTGCGACGTTCTCGGCGATGTTGATGGAGAAAGCTGTCTTACCCATACTGGGACGGCCCGCCACGATAATCAAATCGCCTGGCTGCAAGCCTGATGTCATCTTGTCTAGATCGGCAAAACCTGTCGCCGTACCGGTCACGTCGCTGCTGCTCTCGCGGGCATATAAAGTCTCGATACGCTCCACCACTTGGGTGAGTAGTGGTGGCATACCGACGAAGCCCTGCTTGCCTTTGGAACCCGCTTCGGCAATCTCAAACACTTTACTCTCTGCCTCGTCCAACAACTGCGCAGCATCGCGACCTGTCGGATTGTAGGCACTGCTGGTGATCTCAGTACCTACTTCGACCAACTGACGCATGATGGATCGCTCTCGGACGATTTCACCGTAACGACGTACGTTGGCAGCCGAAGGAACGTTCTGCGCCAAACTCCCTAAATAAGGCAGACCACCGACTTTATCCAACTCCCCTGCGTTCTCCAGTGCCTCCGCGATGGTGATAACGTCTACAGGCTTAGCCATCTCGCTCAGACGCACGATCTGGCGGAAGATCAAACGGTGTTCCTGACGGTAGAAATCAGCGGCAGAGACCAAGTCTATGATCTTGTCCAAGGCACTCGCTTCCAACAACAACCCGCCCAACACAGACTGCTCTGCCTCGACGGAATGAGGCGGCATCTTGATCTGCTCGATTTGTGCGTCTGCGTTGCTGAAAGTCTGCATGGAGTATTGAGAAGGTTAACTTTTAAGCGGAGGGCATTTTACCCTAATGGAGGACTTGTTGTTTTGCTGCATGTAGGGAATTACAAGTTGGTCACGGAAAATAAAAAAAGGACTCTTACGAGTCCTTTTTTTCATCCACTTCATGCGGCAAGCCGCATGTTTAGATTAGTTAGTGCCAGCAATAGTCACTGTAACTTCAACTGCTACGTCTGTGTGCAGAGCAACACTCACAGTGTAATCACCAACTTGCTTCAGATGACCTGAAGGCATACGCACTTGAGACTTCTCAACTGTGAAACCTTTAGCAACCAAAGCGTCAGCGATGTCAGCATTCGTAACGGAACCAAACAACTTGCCGTCCACACCCGCTTTTTGGGAGATAACGACAGTCACGCCAGCGATTTTCTCGCCACGTGCTTGAGCATCAGCCAGCTTAGCCAAGTCAGCAGCCAACAACTCTGCACGGCGTGTTTCGAATTCAGCCATGCTGGAAGCAGTTGCACGTTTAGCCTTGCCTTGTGGGATCAGAAAGTTACGTGCGTAACCATTCTTAACTTTAACCACGTCACCGAACTGACCGAGGTTAATGACTTTTTCCATCAGAATAATTTGCATGTCTGAACTCCTAGTGTAAATCTGTGTATGGCAGCAGAGCCAAGAAGCGCGCGCGTTTTACAGCGGTGCTCAGTTGACGCTGGTAGCGTGTCTTAGTACCGGTGATGCGAGCTGGGATCAGCTTGCCGTTCTCGGTAACGAATTCCTTCAGGATGTTCACGTCTTTGTAGTCGACTTCAGCAATCTTATCGACTGTGAAGCGGCAGAACTTGCGACGCTTGAACAGGTTGTTGCGTCCTGGGCGCTTCTTGTCATCTTTCTTTTTGTCTGGGCGAGCCATGATATTTCCTTATTCCAAAATTATGTCGTTGATGTGCACGATCAATTGTCTGCTGCGTATCCCTTGCTGAGCCAGAAAGCCACGTATCTTGACTTGCTGTCCGACTGCGAACTGGGTGACTTTTTCAGCCACTTCGGCGAAGGCCAATGCTTGTATTTCACACTGAACTTGCCTAACTACATTCGCTTCGGTTTGCTCGGAGCGATGACTCAAGGTCATTGCTACTCGGGCGACCCCAGCTGGGGTGTAACGCTTACTTTCAAGGGCGATGATCTCGCCGCTGACGACTAACTGATTGCGCGACAATGATTACGCTGCTGCCGCTTCCGTTGCTGCTACTACTGGCGCTTCGGAGATAACGGAACGTGACTTCTCTTCCTTCATCATCGCGGATGGCTCAGTAACGGCTTTCTTGGTGGTGACAGTCAGGTGACGCAAGACTGCATCGTTGAAACGGAACGCGTGTTCCAGCTCATCCAATGTCTCTTGATTCACTTCGATATTCATCAACACATAGTGAGCCTTGTGGATCTTTTGGATAGGGTATGCCAATTGACGACGGCCCCAGTCTTCCAGACGGTGAATTTGGCCTTCTTTAGAAGTGACCAGTGTGCGATAACGCTCGATCATTGCAGGCACTTGCTCGCTCTGATCGGGATGCACGATAAACACGATTTCGTAATGTCGCATTACATCTCCTTGTGGTTATAAAGCCCCCCGCTTGCGGTGCGGTGGAGCAAGGTTGTGAGCCGAACATCGACCCACAGGGGCGCGGATTATACTGGATGATATTGATTGGTCAAGGAAAATCTAGCCAAATTACGGCTAATCTTCCTTAACTTTGAACCACGCCGCATAGAGTGCGGGCAGGAATAAGCATGTAAGCAAAGTGGCTACTACCAACCCACCCATGATGGTCACCGCCATAGGCCCCCAGAACACCTGACGAGTGAGCGGTATCATCGCCAAGATGGCGGCTGAAGCGGTCAACACGATAGGTCGGAAACGCCGCACCGTAGAGCTGACAATGGCCTCCCAGCGCGACTTACCCTCCTCTTCATCTTGTCTAATTTGATCAACCAAGATCACCGAGTTACGCATAATCATGCCAGCCAGCGCGATGAAGCCGAGGTTGGCAACAAAGCCGAATGGCACTTGGAATATCAACAATGCAATCGCCACACCTATCAACCCCAATGGAGCGGTCAGCAACACCATCACAGTACGACTAATGCTTTGCAACTGGATCATCAGCAAAGTAATCACACCCACCAACATCAGCGGCATAACGGCCTTGATAGCGTTCTCGCCCTTGGCGGACTCTTCCACACTACCACCGGTCTCGATGCGATAACCCACAGGTAATTTGGCACGCATGTCGGTCAAAGCGATATTCATTTGTGCAGAAACGGTCGCGGGTTGGGTGTTGTCAGCCATATCGCCACGCACGGTCAAGGTCGGCAGACGGTTACGACGCCACACGATGCCCTCCTCCAATACCGGTACCAGCTTAGCCACTTGAGCAAGAGGCACATGACGCCCCCCGGGCAAAGGAATATCCAAATCAGGTAATCGATCCAAGGATTGCTTATCAGTAGCCGCGCCTCCGCGCCACACCACGTCTATGAGTTGATCGCCTTCGCGCAACTGTGTCAGTGCGACTCCACTCAGCCAGCCCTGCAAGGCTTGTGATATCTCAACTGTGGACGTACCCAATTGACGCGCACGCTGTTGATTGACCTCTACACGTACGCTCTTGACCTTCTCGTTCCAATCAAAATTGACGTTCTGCAAATGCGTGTTGGCACGCATTAATGCCGCCACTTGTTCGGATATGGTGCGGATCTGTGTGAGATCTTCTCCCATCACTCGGAACTGCACCGGATATCCGGTAGGCGGGCCATTTTCTAGACGAACTACCCGCACCCGCAAGCCCGAAAACTCGGCACTGGCGAACTGAGTTTCGAGTCGCTGCTTCACTTCCTCACGCTGTTTTAGGTCTTTTGTGAGCAACACGAACTGACCGAAGTTATCAGCGAACAACTGCTGATCCAAGGACAAAAAATATCTGGGCGCACCATTGCCCACATACGAAGAAAAAGACGCGATGCCAGCATCCTTCTGTACGAGTTTTTCGATACGCTGCACTTCCAATTCGGTGGCTTTGAGCGCAGCACCCTGAGGCAACCACACGTCTACCATCAACTCCAAGCGACTCGCGCTAGGGAAGAATTGCTTCTGCACGAACTTGCCAAATAGCATGATGGATAGCACAAAGATCAGTACCGTTGCAATGATGACCTTCCAGCGAAGACGCAAACAGAATTCCACCAGCGCGCGGAAGCGGCGATAGAAAGGTGTGTCGTATATATCCTCACCATGTTTCTGTGCCTGTGCGATAAGTTTCTTAGCATCCAATAATTTGTAGCCCAAGAAAGGTGTGAATACGACCGCCACTACCCAAGACACTAGCAAAGCGATAGTCACAACTTGGAAGATAGAGATGGTGTACTCACTCGCTGCGGACTTAGAGAAGCCTACAGGCGTGAAAGCCGCCGCTGTAATCAACGTACCTGTCAACATCGGGAAAGCTGTTGAGGTATAAGCGAAGGTCGCCGCCTTGAAGCGATCCCAGCCCTGCTCCATCTTAACCACCATCATCTCGACCGCAATGATGGCATCGTCGACTAGCAACCCCAGTGCAATGACCAGCGCACCTAAGGAAATACGCTGTAGGTCTATACCGAAAATTTTCATCAAGAAGAAAGTGATCATCAGCACCAAGGGTATCGACAAAGCCACCACCGTTCCAGTGCGCCAGCCCAGGCTAAGGAAGGACACAGCAAGCACAATCAAAATGGCTTCAGTCAACGAACTCTCGAACAAATGTATAGAGCCGTGCACCACCTCGGGCTGATTGGCGACCACATGCACATCTATACCAACCGGCAACTCGGCTTGTATCTTGTCCATCGCCTCGCGCAGATGCTCACCCAAGTCTATGACATTGCCACCTTTATCCATCACCACACCCAAGCCTATCGCAGGTAGTCCTTCCACACGCATGCGTGGGCTGGGCGGATCGACTAAACCACGCGTCACCTTGGCGATATCACCCAAACGGAAATGCTGGCCGTTCACTTGCAACTCGGTGTTACGTATCTGCGCCACATCCTGATATTCGCCGGTCACACGCATGCGAATGCGATCACCACCAGACTCTAACTGTCCGGCAGAGCTGATTGCGTTTTGCTTTTGCAGGGCTTCAGTGATCTGTGTAGGGGTGATGCCCAGACTAGCCATACGAGTAGGTGAGATGTCGATATAGATCTTCTCGTCCTGCACACCTATCAATTCAACACGTTTCACATCCGGCACTTGCTTCAAATCCAAAGCGATACGGTCGGCATAGCGACGTAAAGCAGGCAGATCGAAACCATCACCCGTCAAGGCAAAGATGTTGATGTCGATATCACCGAACTCGTCATTAGGAAAAGGCCCTTGCACCCCCGCCGGCAAAGTGTGGTGTATATCGTTGAGTTTTTTGCGCACCTGATACCAAGCTTCGGGCACTTCCTTCTTGGGTGTGTAGTCCTTGAGGATGATGAACACCAGTGATTCGCCTGGCTTGGAAGCCGAGCGAACCACATCCACCCAAGGCGTCTCCTGCACTTTTTTCTCGATGCGTTCTGTCAGTTCACGCTCGACTTCCTGTGCTGTCGCGCCCGGCCACAGTGTACGAACCACCATCACTTTGAAAGTGAAGTCTGGATCTTCCGCGCGCCCTAGATTGAAATAGGAGATAACACCCGCAAAGGTCAGTACGATGATTAGATACATCACCATCTGCTGGTGCTTGAGTGCCCATGCGGATAAGTTAGGACCTTTCATCGTGCTGCGCCCGCCTCGACCACACGTATCTTTTCACCCACGATGAGCTTATGCACACCATGAGTAACGATGCGCTCACCCGCTGAGATTCCACTGGCGATGACTGCCCCCTCATCGCGATAGTTCGCCACCTGCACAGGACGAAGGCTGACCGAACGATCTGCTGCGACTACCCACAAAGCGCTCTTGTCACCTTGTTGAAAAATGGCACTCATGGGTACTAGCAATTCAGACTTATCCTCCCGCATGCCGACGAAGCTTATCTGCGCAGTCATCCCCAAAGGCAATGTTGCATCATCAACTGCGATACGCGCCGCATATGTCCGGCTTGCCGCGTCTGCAGCAGGAGATAATTCGCGCAAATACGCGCCGCTGCGTACCGCCTCGCTACCTTCGGACCATAAAGTGACCTCGGCCTTCATGCCCACCTTGAAGTCCGCATATTGTCTTTCTGGGATGGAAATGGCGATTTCGCGGCCCCCGTTCTGGGCTAAGCGCAGCACAGGCTGACCAGCAGCAACTACTTGTCCAACCTCGGCCAGCGTAGTTGTCACGACACCATCGTGGTCCGCGACCAAGGTCGTATATGAAGACTGATTGCGTGCTAATCCGTACTGGGCGGACAAAGATTTAAGCGCAGCCTCTTTGACATCAAAGGCTGACTGACTGACGAAGTTCTTGCTCAACAGGACGCGATAACGTTTCAACTCTGCCTCAGCCAACTGATATTGTGCATCGGCCGCGCTGGCTTGCAAGCCTGCATCCGCGCCATCCAAACGCGCCAACACTTGCCCCGCCTTGACTATTTCCCCCGCGTCGACCATACGTTGTGTGATCTTGCCGCCGAGGCGAAAGCCCAGCGTAGTTTCGTGACGGGCACGCACCTCACCACTATAGATATGACTGCTCTCACCTGCCAAGCCGCCGACAATCTGCGTCAATGCTGGGCGTTCTTGGGTCACTTTGGGAGGCACTTCTTTACTACAAGCAAGCAAGCTGAAGGCCAGTGCTGTGCACAAAATCAAAGTCTTCATCAATATCAGGGATTGCTTAAAAGGGAATGCAATGTAGTTTTCTACACTGTGAATGTCAAACGCAGAATCAATTTAGAAGCTACCTAGCTAAAGATACGCAAATCTTAGCGAGTAGCTGTAGCAATGTTAGAATCCAACGCTATGCTCAATGACCGTGCACAACTGCTGCTCAAGACTCTAGTGGAACGCTATATCAGCGACGGCCAGCCTATGGGCTCGCGTGCATTGTTGCAATATTCCGGCTTGGATGTCAGCCCTGCGACCATCCGCAGTGTAATGGCCGACTTGGAAGATATGGGCTTGATACGTAGTCCTCATACTTCTGCCGGTCGCATCCCCACCGCCTTGGCCTACCGCATGTTCATAGACACCATGTTGGTTACCAAGCCGATGGATCATGCGCGGGTACAGCAGATGGAACACCAATTACAACCCGACAATCCCTCACGTTTGATTACACAAGCATCCAATATTTTGTCTGAGCTGACGCACTACACTGGCCTTGTCGCAACAGGCAAACGTAGCGCGATAACAGTCCGTCAGATCGACTTCCTGCGACTAGGTGAGAAGCGCGTGCTGCTCATCATCGTGATGCCAGACGGCGAAGTCGAAAACCGCGTATTACTGATGGAGCGAGACTACTCACAGTCACAACTCACTGAGGCGGGCAACTTTCTAAACCAAAACTACATCGGCTGTAGCTTCTCGCAGATACGCGAAAAATTGCGCGGCGAATTACAGCAATTGCATCAAGACATGAGTGCGCTGATGAGTGCAGCACTGGCCGCAGGCGATGCCGCACAAGCCAAACAGACTGATGACTATGTGATCAGCGGTGAACATAATCTGCTGCATGTCGCGGATTTATCAACCGACATGAACCAATTGCGCGGCCTGTTCGATCTGTTTGAGAAGAAAACCGAGTTGCTGCAACTAATGGAAGCAGGTCGGCGCGGACAAGGCATACACATCTTCGTCGGCAGTGAATCCGGCCTAGCTTCTCTTGAAGGCTGCAGTGTAATCACCGCCCCCTATACCGCTGACGGCAACGTTATTGGCACCTTGGCTGTGATAGGCCCCAAGCGCATGAATTACGAACGCATCGTTCCCATCGTCGATATCACGGCAAGATTGCTGGGTAACGCCCTCTCAACCACTAATAATTCCTAAAAAATATGGCATACCTTACCGAACCCTCATACACCCACGGCACACCCGAAAAGACCGCCATCCTGCTTGTCAATCTGGGCACACCTGATGCACCCACAGCAGAGGCAGTTCGTCCCTACCTCAAAGAATTCTTGAGCGACTCGCGCGTAGTGGAGATTCCTAAAGCGATCTGGTGGCTAATCCTCAACGGCATCATCCTCAATGTGCGCCCCAAGAAATCCGCTGCCAAATATGCCTCCGTCTGGATGGATGAAGGCTCACCTCTGCGCGTATACACAGCTAAGCAAGCTGCGCTGTTAGAAGGCTATCTGGGCGACCGCACCAAGGCACCATTCGTGGTGGACTACGCCATGAGTTATGGTAAACCTTCCATTGCCAGCGTAATGCAAAAGCTCAAAGCTCAGAACTGCACCCGCATTCTCGTCGTCCCCATGTACCCACAATACGCATCTAGCTCCACCGGCACTGTATTCGACCGCGTGTTTGCCCAAGTGCAACAGATGCGCAACACCCCCGCCATCCGTACCATCAAGCACTTCCACGACGATCCTAACTACATCAAAGCGTTGTCCAACAGTATCAACGAATACTGGATGAAGCATGGCCGCCCCGAGAAGTTGGTGATGAGTTTTCACGGCGTGCCTGAATACACACTAAAAAAAGGCGACCCCTATCACTGCGAATGCCACAAGACCGGTCGCTTGTTGGCACAGGAATTAAGGTTAGATAAAACACAATATGTAGTCAGCTTTCAGTCACGCTTCGGCAAAGCTGAATGGATCAAGCCCTACACCACCGCCACCTTGCTGGAATTGGGCAAGCAGAAGACCAAACGTGTGGACGTGGTCTGCCCAGGTTTCGTGGCAGATTGCCTAGAGACTCTGGAAGAGATCGCGCAAGAAGGGAAAGAGGATTTTCAACATGCCGGTGGCGGCGAGTATCACTACATCCCCTGTCTCAATGACCGAGGTGATTGGATACTCGCATTGACCGATATGGTGTTGGAAAATCTACAAGGTTGGCTGAAAGAAACAGATGCCGCCGAGTTAGAGCAAGGGCGTTTGCGCGCACTCGCGATGGGCGCCAAGCAATAATAGTCCTCAGCAAATCCCATCTTTGAAACAACAAAAAAGCGCGGATGAGTCCGCGCTTTTTTGTTGTTTAAACCAAATTAATTACAGCTTGAAGAAATGTTCACGATAGTGCTTAAGTTCTTCTATGGACTCATAGATATCCGCCAGCGCCTCATGCTTACCGTGCTTCTTGATACCCTTGGCCATATCTGGCTTCCAACGCTTGGCCAACTCCTTGATAGTGCTGACATCCAGATTGCGATAATGAAAATAGTCTTCGAACTGCGGCATCCAACGTGCCAAAAAGCGCCTATCCTGACAGATGGAATTGCCGCACATAGGGGAGATACGGTTAGGTACGTACTCTTTCATGAACGCGACCATCTGAGCTTCGACATCGGCGTCATTCAACGTTGATGCCTTGACCTTGTCGATCAGGCCAGATTTACCATGAGTGGATTTATTCCAGTTATCCATCGCATCCAACACGCTATCCGGTTGATGCACCACCAACACAGGCGCTTCAGCGATAGTCTCCAGATTGGCATCAGTGATAACGATGGCCGCCTCGATGATACGGTCGGTATCGGGGTTCAGACCGGTCATTTCCAAGTCTATCCAGATAAGATAATTTTGATTTTGTGCCATAATTCGCGCGCCTTAGAAGTTTATTAAAGTCCGTTCAAAACGGATCGAGATACGGTATCGATAGTCGCGCATTGTAGCGCGCCTTGTAACGAATCCCCCAATCGCAAATACTATGACCGCCACGCAATTCACTTACATCTTCATCATCGCCCTGCTCGTTTCCACATTCACTAAGCTGTGGTTGGCTAGACGCCATCTCTCTCATATCGCCACCCACCGTGCTCAAGTGCCTGATGCCTTCAGTAGCAAGATAAGCTTGGACGATCACCAGAAGGCCGCCGATTACACCAGTGCCAAGACGCGATTTTCCGTCTGGGGGCTGGCTTACGACGCGGTATTGTTGCTAGCATTCACTCTGGGGGGTGTGATTCAGTGGGTTGCCGTACATTGCAACGACTGGTTCAGCAGCCCACTATTGCAGGGCATGGCAACCATGGTATTCGTCCTGATGTTGAGCTCGGCGCTGGAAGCACCGTTCAATTGGTATCGCACCTTCGTCATCGAAGCCAAGTACGGTTTCAACAAGATGACGCTGAAACTGTATATCCAAGACGCACTCAAAGGCATGCTGGTAGGCGCGGCATTGGGACTACCTCTACTTGCAGGCGTGCTGTGGCTGATGGGACGCATGGGTGAGTATTGGTGGCTATACGTGTGGTTGGTATGGGTGACCTTCAACCTACTCATACTGTTCATTTACCCTACCTTCATCGCGCCGATGTTCAACAAGTTCACGCCCTTGCAGGATGACTCAGTAAAGGAACGCATCAATGCCCTATTGGCGCGCTGCGGTTTCACCAGCAGTGGGCTGTTCGTTATGGACGGCAGCAAACGCAGTGCCCACGGCAACGCCTACTTCACGGGCTTTGGTAAGAGCAAGCGCATCGTATTTTTTGACACCCTGCTGGAGCGACTGAACATCAGCGAGATCGAGGCTGTATTGGCACATGAGCTGGGACACTTCAAACATCGCCATGTCGTCAAACGCATCGTCTTCACTTTTGCCATGAGCTTAGGATTCTTATGGTTGCTGGCGGTGTTGATGCAGCATGACTGGTTCTATCTGGGCTTAGGTGTTGACTCTACAGCGAGCTCAACTGCAGTCGCGTTGTTGCTATTCTTCATGGTGCTACCAGTGTTCAGCTTCTTGCTCAGCCCTGTGATGTCGGCTTATTCACGCAAACATGAGTTCGAGGCAGATGCTTATGCAGCACAACAAACCGCAGCTACGGAATTGGTGAATGCGCTGGTCAAGCTGTATCAGGACAATGCCGCGACGCTAACCCCAGACCCTCTGCACTCAAAGTTCTATGACTCGCACCCACCCGCAGCCGTGCGCATCGCACATCTGCAGTCACTCTAGGAGAACGACCATGAAATACATTTTCGTGCTGTTGCTGACCATAAATTGCACCGCATATGCCTCGCCTTTCCAAGGTGATGCAAAAGTGGGACAGAAGCTGTTCAACGAATTGAAGTGCAACAGTTGCCACAGCAATATGTATGGCGGCGACGGTAGCGCAATCTTCACGCGTCCCAATTCCATGGTGCACAATCCTGCCCAACTGATCGCACAGATAGGCCGTTGCGGTGGCAATGTAGATAAAGATTTTTCATCCCAAGAAGAGCAGAATATAGCTGCGTATCTCAATCGCTATTACAACTTTAAATGAGTCACGACATGAATACCGCCGACCTAAATACAAAACGATGCAAACCTTGCGAGGGTGGTATGCCCGCGCTAATGCAACCTGCAATCGACAAGCTAATGAAACAGATACCAGGCTGGCAGCAATACGACCGCATCATTAGCAAGACCTTCAGCTTCAAAAACTATTATCAGACGATGGCTTTCGTCAATGCAGTCGCTTGGTTGTCGCATAAAGAGGACCACCATCCCGACCTCGGCGTAAGCTACAAAGAGTGTCGTGTGGAATACTCCACACATGCCATACATGGATTGTCCGAGAACGATTTCATCTGTGCCGCAAAGGTAGATGCGCTGGTCGATACGCTTTGAGTTCGCCTGTGCACGCCCGGATCATCGCTGCTTTCGGTCGCCAATACCTAGCCAAACTGGAAGACGGCGAGCTACTCACTTGTTTGACGCGTGGCAAAAAGAGTGATGTGGTGTGTGGCGATATGGTTGAGTTACAACGAACTGGTGCGGTTTCCACCGCTAGCATCGGTCAAGCCGTCATCAACGCTGTCACCGAACGCAGTTCATTGTTGTTCCGCTCCGATGCCTTTAAGCAGAAACTCATCGCAGCGAATGTCACGCAAATCGTCATCGTCGTGGCGACTGAACCGTCCTTCAGTGATGAGCTGATATCTCGTTGCCTCGTCGCCGCATACGACCAAAATCTGGAAGTCATCATCGTCTTGAACAAATGTGATCTCCCTTCTGCGGCAGCACACAAACAACTCCAAGCGTATCGCAACATCGGATATCGAGTACTCGAATTATCGGCGCTAGAGGATGTCACACAATTGCGCGAATTGCTGCATGGCCACATCAGCGTGCTGGTCGGCCAATCTGGCATGGGTAAATCGACGCTCATCAACGGCCTATTACCCGATGCACAAGCTGCTACCCGCGAGATTTCCACAGTTTTGGACTCAGGTAAGCACACTACTACCCATGCCAAGCTCTACCGTCTGGACGAAAACAGCAGCGTAATCGATTGCCCTGGGGTGCAGGCCTTTGGTCTGCATCATCTAAGCTTTGGTTCCTTGGAGCAGGGTTTCATAGAATTCGCGCCCTACCTAGGTCTGTGCAGATTCCGTGATTGCCATCACCTGAAAGAACCAGATTGCGCCTTACGGAATGCAGTCAGCAAGGGCAAGATTGATGCACGACGCTTGGAATTATTTTTGCAGATTGCGGCAAATAAAGCGTAGTGCCAGAATTGAAGTGCGGGATTCTTGATACCGTTAAATGCGGTGCACTAGGTTTCCTAAATCCTGCATACCGCATTCTCAGTCCTACAAGCCTAACTTCTTCCATCCTTCCAAGCCTAATTTTTCCATGGTTTCGATATTGCGCTCCGGAATCAGGTCGGCATCGGGAAATGCACCTACCGCTTTATCTACACTATCTTCGCGTAATAGATGCAAGGTTGGGTAGGGTGAACGGTTGGTATAGTTCTCAATGTCGTCGATCTGCGTGCCAGCAAATTGATATTGTGGATGCAAGGTTGCGACTTGGAACTCGTCATTAAATTCCGGCTCTGCCACAGCGATGTCCACGGTGTCGAAGAAATCGTTGAAGTCTAAGAAGTCGTTGAATAGATAGGGGTGGATGAGCAAGGTGGTATCTATTTTCTCAGCTGGCGTGTCTTGCAACAAGCGCAGCTCGTTCAATAACTCTTCCAATAGTTGTTCTGGTGTCGTAGCCTCGCTGACCACATAACGTATCTGTTGCTTCACATGTACGGCTTTTGCAAATGGACATAGGTTCAAGCCAATAACAGCTTTCTCCAACCAATTGCATGTAGCCTTGATGATGGTCTCGTTTTGTGTCGTCATATATATTTCCCTCTTTAAGTATTGCGTAACACACTGTCTTCTTTCGGTAACAATCTTGCTTTACCCTATTTGAATTATGGGCGTTCGTGTTAATATTAACGCCATCAATGACATAACTTTTTTTATTTATTAGGACTCATCATGGCTACCACAGCAAGCAAGACAGCAACTACCACCAAAAAAACGGCTGTAAAAAAAGACCCAGCTGAAACCAAAACCACAGTTAAAAAATCCGTGACTAAAGCTGTCGTAGCAGAACCTAAAGTCGCTGCAAAAAAAACCGTAGCGCCTAAAGCTGCTGATGTAAGCAAAGCACCTGCAGCCAAGAAAGCAGCAGCTAAGCCTGCTTCACATATGACTCCTGAACAGCGTTACAACACGATTGCAACCCGAGCCTACTACCTTGCCGAACGTCGTGGCTTTGTCAGTGGTTACGAGATGCAGGACTGGGTCGCGGCAGAGTTCGAAGTCGATTCAAAGCTGCACGGCTAAATTATTAGATAGTCCCACTGTCTAGCATCAGCAAGGCAGCGGTGGCTCATCCATCAGAGCAATCTGTTCGCGTAGTTCCAATACACGATCTTGCCAATAGCGTTGCGTGTTGAACCAAGGAAAAGCTGTGGTGAAAGCCGCATCATTCCAGCGTCGTGCTATCCATGCCGAATAATGTATCAGCCTGAGTGTACGCAATGCCTCCAGCAGATGGAGTTCGCGCGTATCGAAATCGTAAAAGTCCTCGTAGCCGCTTAGCAGTTCGTTGAACTGTCGTGTCTGCTCGCCCCTGTCTCCAGACAACAACATCCATAAGTCCTGTATCGCCGGCCCCATGCGACTGTCGTCGAAATCGACGAAATGCGGGCCATCATCCGTCCATAACACATTGCCCACATGGCAATCGCCATGCAGACGCAAAGTCGGCACATCACCAGCTCGCTCAAAGTTGCGTCGCACGCTTTCCAGTGCATGGGCGACCACACCGCGATATACCTCAATCAATTCAGCAGGAATAAAATCATGCGCCAGCAGATATTCGCTGCATTCCACACCAAAGCTTTGTATATCTAGTGTGGGTCTGTGTTGATAGGCTTGCATCGCACCCACAGCATGGATGCGTGCGATGAAGCGCCCCATCCATTGCAGCGTATCCGCCCTATCCAACTCAGGTGCACGCCCGCCTTGCTTACTAAATAAGGCGAAGCGAAATCCATGTGCGGTATGCAAGGTGCTGCCGTTGATGAGCTGTGCGGGCACGACCGGAATCTCGCGTTCCGAAAGCGTGGCGATGTATTCATGTTCTTCCAGTATCGCTTCGTCCGACCAACGCGCCGCACGATAGAACTTCGCAATCAGCGGTGGGCCGTCTTCCATCCCAACTTGATAGACGCGATTCTCATAACTGTTAAGGGTCAATAATCTACCGTCGCTACGTAGACCTATGCTATCCACGGCATCGAGTACCGCATCAGGATTGAGTGACGAGAAGAGATTATTTTGCATGGATGTATTGTACGCGAGCCCGCAGTTGTAGCCTGCGTTATGGTTAGTGCTCAGCCTAGTAGATGAGCAAGACTCAACATCAACAGGAGTATTAGCCAGAACAACACTGAGCGCCAAACTAGGCCGACTGCACTCTGCATGATTTCCGTATCGGCATCTTCTCCCAGCCCCAGTTCTGGCCTGTCTTGGGGGACGCCCGCTTGCACAATCAACATACCCAATCGCACGCCCAATGCACCCGCGCCGCTAGCCAATAGAATGCCAGCCTCCTGATCAGGCCACGTCGCAGCTTGGGCACGCCAGCAATACAAGGTATCTTCGAAATCACCCACGATAGCAAAGGTGATGGCTGTCAGACGCACAGGCAACCACTCGATCAAATAAAAGGCTTGATGGGCATAACGTGAAAATTCGCCATGCGTAGCTTGATTGCTCCAGTATGTACGCAGAAATTGTCCCAAACGGTACAGCAAAGCACCGGCAGCGCCGCCCAGTCCTAGCGCACTGAACAACACGAACCATACAATCACGCCGAACACCTTGCGATGTGAGGCGAGCAAAGCCTCCTCTATGGTTACGCGCGCAATCTCTTCTGCATTCAGATCCAATGAAGAAACTTGGCGCCATTCCGTCAACAAGCGGCGCGCCTCATCCAATTTATTGTCTCGCAAAGCTTGATGGATGTCGGTGTAGTAATGACTGAACTGACGAAAGCCCATGGTGAGATACAACACCAATACGTTGAACACCAATGCCAACACGGGATGCATCGCGTCCAACATCTGATAGCTCAGGATAGCCGCCAGCAATAATGGAATGATAGCCAATAGCCATGCAATCATGCCGTGTCTATGTTCACCCGCATTAAAATTGCGTTGGAAAAAATCCATGTAAGCGATCAACGCATCGGACAAATACCTGCGAGCAGAGAGCGGCTGGTGTTGTTCAAGTAGTAATGCAGCAATTAAAGCAAGAAAGCTCATGGCAACGATAAAATCAACGGGTTATCAGAGTGACGAACATAGCACACAAACTCTTCCTACTCTATTACTGTACCGCAAGCGCTAGTCGCCATAGGGACGTGGTCTCAGCGGCACGTGCGGCGTGCAGTGGGTCACTCTTATCCGACACCTTAGGATGATGCGGCTTGATGTCGTGACGTTCGATCACGCGCAAGCCAGCCGCAGCTATCCATTCCAGCAAAGAATCACGGCTACGCAAGCCCAGATGCTCTGCGATATCCGAGAGGACTAGCCAGCCTTCACCTTGCGGCGTCAGATGCTCAGGCAATCCAGCAAGATAACCACGCAACATACGACTGTCCGGATCATAAATCGCGTATTCAATCGCCGAACTCGGACGGGCCGGTATCCAAGGTGGATTACACACGATGAGCGATGCGCGCCCAGCGGGGAACAGGTCAGCCTGTTGCACCTCAACTTGCTCAGCCAAACCTAGTCGTTTGAGGTTAGCGCGTGCACATTTCAAAGCACGCTCATCCTGATCGGTAGCCATAACCTTCTTGATGCCGCGCTTCACCAGCAAGGCCGCCAACACACCCGTACCTGTCCCGATATCAAAGGCCAGCTCAGTGGCAGGCAAAGGTGCTGCATTGACTAGTTGCAGATACTCACCGCGCACTGGTGAATACACACCGTAATGTGGATGTATGGTCTCGCCTAGAACTTCGACATCCACGCCCTTTTTGCGCCACTCGTGCGCACCTATCAGGCCCGATAACTCGCGCAAGGACACCACCGACATACCATCACTGGAACCATACACTTCGTTACAGGCTAGCTTTACATCGGGTGCGCGACGCAAGGGTATGGAATAGTCTGAATTAAGAGGGATCAGGATGGTCCCCAGCACGCGCGCACGTTGCCCCTGTGCTTGACGATGCAGATTAAAAGCTTCGCTAGGAATACTGGAAGACTTGGCAGATTTACGACTGGCGCGACGCGCCATGGCGATCAACAACTGCTTGGCATTCTGGAAGTCACCGCGCCACAAGAAAGTCGTACCCTCGCTGGCTAAACGATAGGCATCATCTGCCTTGAGCGTGTCATCCGCGATGATGAGCTTCTTGGGTGGTGGCAGACCTTGTTCAGAACGCCAACGTGCAGTGCATTGTTTTCCAGCTTCGTTCCAACTCAACATCGGGTGATCAATCACATTTACTTTCTTATAGCGTGTGCGCTTTGCCATGCGCTTCTTTGTTTTTTATCCATAAAGGTCCAAGCCACGATGCGGCTCTTCTTTTGTCCCTGCGACATCTCTAACGTACGCGTCTCAGCCACACCTGCCTCTTGCAATAAGCGATAGATGGCAGGGAGATGTTCAGCCTTGGAGATTAAGGTGGAGAACCACATCACATTACGCTGACCAGAGACGCTCTCTTCTATCATGCGTCGTACAAAAGCCTGCTCGCCCCCTTTGCACCACAACTCCCGACCCTGTCCGCCGAAGTTCAATTCCGCATCCGGTGACTTACCCAGATTGCGCCACTTACGCTCGGTACCTGCCTTGGCCTCGCCCAACGAGGCATGGAAAGGCGGGTTACTCATAGTCAAGTAGTAATACTCATCCGCCTGCGTCACATTGGCAAAAATTGCCGAGCGCGAAGGCTGCAAGCGCAACTCTACCAAGCTACTCAAGCCATTTGCATCCAATAGCCGCTGTGCGTTGTTAAGTGCGTTCGCGTCTATATCGGTACCGACGAAGCGCCAACCATAGCTGCGCTGGCCGATGAGCGGATAGATACAGTTCGCCCCTACCCCGATATCCAACACACGCACAGAATCACCTTGGGGAATCTCGCCACCATCGGCCAACAGATCAGCCAGATGATGTAGATGATCGGCACGACCGGGAATGGGCGGACACAAATATTGCGGCGGCACATCCCAGTCTTGGATGTTGTAGTGATACTTCAACAAGGCACGATTGAGTGCTTTGACCGCTTGCGGGTCGGTGAAGTCCACGCTCTCGTCGCCATACTCATTCACCGACACGAAGGCCGCCAGTTCAGGACTGGCAGCGACAAGCAGCGCAAAATCATAACGACTGCGATGCTGATTGCGTGGATGGAGATTGTCTTTTTCGGTCATGAGGGAAAACAGTTATTAACAGTTATTAGTCGTTAGGAGATGGTTGCAAGCAACTAGCAGAGGCACTGGTGTCTCGAAAAATTAAAAATCTTAAGTGAGGCAAGGCGCGAACAAAAAATTACGACGACGCATATATCAAATATGTAAGGAGTAATTTTTTGTGAGCAACGCCGCATCGCGACAGAGTTTGGATTTTTAGAGATGCCCGT
Organism: Burkholderiales bacterium; assembly: GCA_038327315.1. Taxonomy (GTDB): domain Bacteria; phylum Pseudomonadota; class Gammaproteobacteria; order Burkholderiales; family Gallionellaceae; genus Gallionella. Next base: position 25,066 of record JBBQKX010000003.1, read on the forward strand.
TACAGGCTACCCATCTTAGGCAAATCACCCACCAGCGGCGCGACATAATCTATCCATGCCTGAGTCACATCGTTGCCAGTGGCATTGATAAACTCATCCTTCATATGGGTCGCTTCGCGTGCCACAGATGACAGCGGTGTAATGAAACATTCACTGGCGTAAGGCTTGCTGCTCACGCGGCGTATCGCCACCGAACCCGGCTGACCTGTGGTTGCAGCATGGTTCACCGCATAATCACCGACCGCACGTGCTTCTTGTGCATCGATAGGCGAGATGATGGTCGGGAAAGAACGCTGCAGATAGCCAAAGGTGTCGGCGCGGACACGCACTTTTTGACCCACAAAAGCCTCTTTTACCAAGGCTGCAAGCGTGTCACCCAAAGCACCACTACCCGATAACTGGATATTGCCGTGAGAATCTTTTTCACCACTGGTGGAAATGGGATTGCCATCTTTGTCACTGATGCCTTCTGAAGCAGCAATCACACAACGACCATACTTCGCCATCACATCACGCACATCCTGCTTGAACTGCTCAACATTAAACACGCGTTCTGGCAGATAGATCAGATGAGGACCGTCGTCAGGTGCTTGACGTGCCAAAGCTGAGGCAGCGGTCAGGAAGCCTGCGCTGCGGCCCATCACCACGTTAACCTTAATACCAGCCAAGGCGCGGTTGTCGCGATCATCGCCCATGAACGCCAGTGCCACAAAACGCGCGGCGGAAGCGAAACCTGGGCAGTGGTCGGTGACCTTGAGGTCGTTATCTATGGTCTTAGGGATATGTACGGTACAGAAATCGTAATTCGCTTCTTTTGCCATCTCAGCGATGATGTGCGCGGTCTCAGCAGAATCATTACCACCGATGTAGAAGAAATAACGCACATCATTTTTCTTGAATACTTCGAATACCTTCTCGCACTCTGCTTTACCGGGCTTCAGGCGAACCGAACCCAATGCTGCCGCAGGCGTAGTTGCAACCAACTCCAACTGCTCCAGACTCTGCGTAGTGAGGTCGATAAAGTCTTCTTTCATGATGCCTGCAATACCGTGATGTGCACCCAAGATGCCTGTGATATTGGCTTGCTTACGGGCTGCGAGTACCGCGCCCACCAGCGATTGGTTGATGACAGCAGTTGGACCGCCGGATTGACCGATCACCATCTTGCCAACTAATTTGCCTTGATTCGCCATCGCCACAACTCCTTAAAAAAGAGCCGCCATTCTACCCTCAATAGCCCACTGCGTTATGGTCGCGCATCGCATATAATCTCGCACCGAATTTTTCAACCTCAACGAAAGTACACCATGAGCCTGTTAAACGTACGCCCCGGCAAGAAACTCCCACACGAATGCAACGTCATCATCGAAATCCCTAAACACGCAGATCCGGTTAAATACGAAGTCGATAAAGAGTCTGGCGTACTGGTGGTTGATCGATTCATCGGTTCTTTGATGCGTTACCCATGTAACTACGGCTTCATTCCAGAAACCATTGCGGACGATGGTGATCCAGTAGACGTATTGGTCATTACACCTTTTCCTATCGTTCATGGCGCGATCATCGCTTGCCGTCCAGTGGGCGTGTTAATGATGTCCGACGAAGGTGGCGACGATGCGAAAATTATCGCCGTGCCAGTCGATAAGCTGACGCCGCTGTATCACGAAATCAAAACTTACGAAGACTTGCCTAAAATCACTTTGGAACAAATCAAGCATTTCTTTGAATTGTACAAAGCCCTTGAACCAGGCAAGTGGGTCAAGATTAGGGGTTGGGAAGGTGTCGCCGCAGCACACGCTGAAATCGAAAACGGCTTGGCAGCTTACACAAAATCGTTAGCGGCAAAATAATGACAGCACAAATCATAGACGGCAAAACCATTGCCCAACAGGTGCGGGCTGAATGGAAAGTGCGTGCCGATGCTCTCAAGGCACGCGGCATCACGCCCGGCATGGCTGTGATCATTGTGGGCAACGACCCGGCTTCCAAAGTCTACGTTGCCAATAAAGTCAAAGCCTGTGCCGAGCTCGGCCTGTACTCCATACACCGTGAACTGCCCGCAGACGTAAGCGAAGCGCAACTGCTTGCCGAAGTCGAAGCATTGAACAACGACCCCAAGATACACGGCATTTTGGTGCAACTGCCCCTGCCCAAACATTTGGATTCGCACACTGTCATCGAAGCGATCAATCCGAACAAGGATGTAGACGGTTTCCATCAAATGAACGTGGGCGCCTTGGTAACCGGTGAAACACCCTTCCCATCCTGCACACCTTATGGCGTGATGGTATTACTGGAAAAGAGTGGTATCAGCATAGAAGGCAAGCACGCAGTCGTAGTAGGCCGCAGCAACATCGTTGGCAAGCCTATGGCTTTATTGCTGCTACACAAGAACGCCACCGTCACCATCTGCACTTCCAAGACCGTGGATCTGGCTAAGCATACCCGTGACGCCGACATCTTGGTCGCGGCAGTGGGCCGAGCCAACTTCATCACCGGCGACATGGTCAAGCCAGGCGCAGCTGTCATAGACGTGGGCATCAACCGCAACGCTGAAGGCAAATTGGTCGGCGATGTGGACTTTAACAGCGTCAAGGAAGTAGCAGGTCACCTCACCCCAGTTCCCGGTGGCGTAGGCCCTATGACCATCACCATGCTGGTCGCAAACACCGTGAGAGCGGCGGAACGACTCAGCTCATAAACAGCGACGTCTGTTACCGCTCGGTAGCAGACGCTTGCAAACAGACATGCATAAACTTATTTCTTATCTCAGTGCTATCGCACTCACACTATGGGTAGGTGGACTCTGGGCCACAGGCTATCTGGCTGTGCCCGTTTTATTCCACGCCCAACCGGATAGGCAGTTGGCCGGCTTGTTAGCGGGCGAAATCTTCCACGTGATGGCGTATGTAGGCTTGGTGTGCGGCAGTATATTGCTGCTAGCCGAACGCCTATATAAACCAGCGGGCGCTAGCAGAACTCAGCTATATCTCATCGTCGCCATGCTGGTTTTTGGGCTCATCATCCAGTTTGGCATCGCGCCTGTAATGGCTGATCTAAAACTACAAGCACAGCCCTTAGATGTCATGGCAAGCAGCTATGCTAACCACTTCAAAATGCTGCATGGGGTATCGAGTATTTTGTATCTAATTGAAAGTCTATTGGGGATGATGCTGGTGGCAAAATCTTACTCATTTGGTCATTCCCGCACATGCGAAAATTCAACCACTAAATAATGAGATTCATCGTTTTAATATTTCTGATGCGGTGCTGATAATTTACCGAGTTAGCAAGACAGCCATTCACTTTTTCTTGTTCTCAGCTTTGCCATCATTCGTACCCTACCATCACCTCGTTACGCCTTAAGAAAGGCAATGTCCAGGGTGGGTTATAACGGGCGAGCTCTGGAACACCGATAGATTTCAATTGCCTGACATTCATCCACGCCATCAACTCTTGGTTTTTATTGCGAACCTTCTCGGCACCTGCAAACCCTGAGAAGCTCAGCACAGCAACATTTCGGGGGGCTACTTTCCTTAATATTACCTTAGGATTTTTGGGCTTTGGCAGATTCTCCATCGTATATTGCGAGGGCATGACAAATTGAACTCTCCACAAGCCAGACTGCTCACCAATAGTAACTGGCACAGTCATCGCAATCGTTTCGGACTTCGGCTCAACAGTCACTGGTGCTGTCATCGCAATTTTCGCGCTGTCTCCAGACTGGGACATATTGTTACCAAAAATATAGTCCGCAATAAGCCTGAATCCTTGATTCGTGGCCTTATCCAAATCCCCTTCAACTAAAACTTCTGCCACAATCATTGGATTGTATTGGCGCAATTCGTACTCCCCTGACTTCAATAAAATGTCGTATTTGGGTTCTTCGGTTGCCATAGCACCTCCGTGAAATAGTGTCGCAGCTATTAAGACAAACATAATCGAACTGCAACGTAGCTTCATTGGACTTCACCCGCTTTCACTCAAATTTATGCTCGTGTAGGCATCGTTCAATTGCCTCAAATGGATTCACGAAAAAATGCTAACCCATCCTACTAAAACAATCCCCGCATAGACGTGAGCAATCTTTAATCCGCTACCTTCACCCTCAACCCCAACCCACGAATTCGTTGTGCGAACGCTTCCAACTGCTCCTTAGGCAATGCACTCAAGCGTGGTGCTTCTGCTTGCAAAGACGGCCGCGCTAAGCCATATAGCAAAACACCTTTAAGATCGCAGCCTTGCTGCAAAATCGACGCGACAAAATCTAAATAATCCTGCTCATCTAGCGCACTGGGTGGCACGCCATCGAGGGCGAACCAGCAAGTCTGTAACCAAGTCGAGCATAAGGGGATGGCAGTACTCAGATGCTCGCGCACTTTCTGCATGCTGGATTGTGTATCGTTAATCGCAGCCATGCCGGTCTCGCTCGCTCTATCCAACTTAAACCAGACCTCGCCATTGAGCTTGGCCATCGTTTGCAGTCCCTGCTGCACGCCAGCTCTATGCACCAAGCTACCATTGGTAATCAAGACAGTCTTCACGATTTCCGGCAAGTTGGACTCTGCTCTGACCTTAGCGATGATATCCAGCACTTCTGTAAACTCTGCACAACTGGTTGGTTCACCGTTACCCGATAAGGCGATGTCATTGATGCGGCGCATCTCTTCTGGCACACGCTTAGCCATGAAATCGCCATGCAATAAATCATGCAAGAAACCACGCAACTCTTGCTCCAGTAAAACCAGATCGACAGGCGGTGCGGTACCACGTGAGAGGTCTGGTACTTGGCAATAAATACAGCGCCAGTTACAGGCATTATTGGTGTTGAGATTAATACCGACAGACACACCGCCCGCACGGCGCGAGATGACAGGATAGACATAACGCAGATTAGCGCTATCTCTATCGTGATCGACGACGCTAAGGGTAATACTTGGTGATTTGTGTTTTGTGCTCAAGGCGCCTAGTTAAGACTTAGGCAGATACTTAGCAGGATCTACAGGCTTGCCCAGTCGGCGCACTTCAAAATGCAGCTTCACCGAACTGGAGTCGGTCTTACCCATAGACGCAATTTTTTCACCGCGCGAGACCGTCTGCCCCTCTTTGACCAGTATCTTATCGTTGTGCGCATAGGCACTCAAAAAGGTCTTGTTGTGCTTAATGATAATCAACTTGCCATAACCGCGCAGGCCGCTTCCGCTATACACGACTTTGCCCGGCGCACTTGCTAACACGTCTTGTCCGAGTTTACCGGCGATGTCTATGCCTTTGCGGTTGTCTACCTCGGAGAAGTTAGCGACAATCTTGCCACTAGCCGGCATCGCCCATTGCAATCCATCTTCTTCAGTATTGATGATAGCTGTATCACTACGAGGCTCGGCCCTTACTGACTTAGCAACGACCTTACTATTAGTCGTGCCGGACTTGTAATCCAGCGGCAGCACTTCGACAGTTGCACCAGGCACCTTGTAGCTCTTTGCATTACTATTCTGTACATCATCGATTTGAGCCAATGCGGCTGCGTTATAAACGTACTTCACTACCCGCGGCTGATCCTTGATCACTGGTGCCGCAGACGTCCCGGCGGTCGCAGCCTCAGCGCTTCCACTCTCAGCAGAGAACAAACGCAACACCTGACCAACTTGGATCAAACGTGGATTTTTGATGCCGTTCAATTCCTCAAGATCGTGATAATCGAGTCCGTAGTAGAACGCAATGCTATACAAGGTGTCGCCTCTCAGCACCACATGCGAGGCCGGACGCCAATCTTTTTCACCGGCAACTTGCATACGAGTTGCTTCAGTCGTAACTACAGCAGGTTTAGAACTGGGCGCTTGCTCAACCGTCGTTGAGCAAGCGCCCAACAGCAAAGATAGCATCAGGCCAAAAATAAGTTTGATTCGTTTCATGCTTTTCCCATCAACAGCGGTACAAACTTCACCGCTTCCAGCTTGGTTTCACGAAACCCGTGCGCGTCACGCTCTATGAGATATAGATGTTGTTCATTCATTCCTACTGGCAACACCATGCGACCACCGACCTTGAGTTGTTCGCGTAAAGCAGGTAACAATGCGGGGGCGGCAGCCGCCATGATGATGCCGTCAAAGGGTGCAATATCGGGCAGGCCCGCACAACCATCGGCATGACGCACCGAGACATTCCGTAACTTTAACTCACGTAGCTGCTTTCTGGCACGTTCATATAAAGGCGCAATACGCTCCACGCTGTAAACCTCAGTAGCAATTTGCGCCAAGACGGCCGCCTGATAACCACAGCCGGTACCAATCTCCAGTACGCGTCCTAATGGTTGTGCGTTACGCAATATCTCTATCATGCGCGCAACGATATAGGGCTGCGAGATAGTCTGATTAAAGTTGATTGGCAGCGATACATCGTCATAGGCGCGACTAGCCAAGGCCTCATCGACGAATAGATGGCGCGGCACTGCAAACACAGCCGCCAGCACAGATTCATCCTTGATACCCTTCTCGCGCAGCCTGTCTATCATGCGCATCCGTGTGCGCTGCGAGGTCATACCTATGCCGTTGATGTTCATCGCGCTTACATCCCCTCTGACAACATCCATGCACGCACCGCATCGAGTTGGCTGTATTGCGTGAGGTCTATCTGTAGCGGCGTGATGGACACACTTTGCTGCGCAACCGTGTGAAAGTCGGTGCCCTCACCCGCATCCTGAGCCTTGCCTGCCGCCCCTACCCAGTAGACGGTCTCACCATGAGGATTGAGTGCTTTAATCACAGGCTCAGCCTTATGACGCTTGCCCAAGCGGGTGACTTTAATGCCATTCAGCTGTTCGTAGGGCACATCAGGCACATTGACGTTGAGTAACCAGGGCTTGCTGTGAGTCTGTTGCGAGAAGCGCTGCACCAACTCCACCGCCACCTTGGCGGCTGTCTCGTAATACCTAAGCTCCTTACCTACCAAAGATAAAGCAATGGCGGGTATGCCTAGCAGAAAGCCTTCTGTCGCCGCCGCGACCGTGCCTGAGTAGATAGTGTCATCGCCCATGTTGGCGCCGGCATTAATGCCCGACACAACCATATCAGGCTGATGATCCAACATGCCGGTGACGGCCAAATGTACGCAGTCGGTCGGCGTGCCGTTGACGTAATAATAGCCACTCGCTGCTTTGCGCAACTTGAGCGGCCTATCTAAAGTCAAAGAGTTGCTCGCGCCACTGCGGTCACGTTCAGGTGCGACCACGACGACTTCTGCTACGGTGGAAAGGTGTGCTGCTAGGATCGCCAGTCCAGGAGCGAAATAACCATCGTCATTGCTGATCAATATACGCATCGGCATTCAATAGAGAGAGTGGACTGGGTAGTGTATTGTCTGGTCGGGGCGAGAGGATTCGAACCTCCGACCACTTCACCCCCAGCGAAGTGCGCTACCAGGCTGCGCTACGCCCCGAGGGCGCGGATTATAGCAGAGGGTAACAATACTGCGACTGCAATTTCGCGGCTTTTTGCACACGAATCAAAGATATTTTTCTGTGCGTGCAATCACTCTACCAAGCATGCCTCAGAAAATCACCGCGACAGCAACTGTGACTATTCCTAACACTAAATTGATGCTCACCAAGCTTCGTATCCGCATCATCGTCGCAGCTGCGCCTTGCGTGTCTGAAGCCGCGAGTTGTTTGCGCAGAGTCATATAGCAACTGAAATAGAGATAGCTATAAATCGCCATCATCAGCAGGCCAGTGACGGTCATGAATTGTATGCCTGCGGTGACTGTGTCATTGTGATAGCGCAGGTGCATCAAATATAAGCCGCTGATCAACAGCACCGCCACACTCAGCCACACCCAGCGGAAGAAACGCGTGAACACGGCCAACCATAGCTGCAAGCGCGGTGCACCTTCTAATACATGCATCGCACTGGGGCGCAACACCATATGGGCGAAAAACATCCCACCTATCCAGATCACCACGGCATACAAGTGCAGTAATTTGATGATGCTCATGCCAGACTCCTAGTTTTCTGTCGCCAACAAGATATTGCGCACTGGCTTGAAACTACGCCTGTGTATCTCAGAGACACCATGCTCGCGCAAGGCCGCCAAATGCGCCGCGGTGGGATAACCCTTGTGTCCGGCAAAGCCATATTGTGGGTAGCGTTGGTGTAATTCCAGCATCAATTCGTCACGCGCAGTTTTAGCCAAGATAGATGCAGCCGAGATGGCCGCGACCTTGCTATCTCCCTGCACGATGGCTTGACTAGGTATGCCTGTCTGCGGACAAAATAGTCCATCGACCAACACTTGCTGTGGTTGAACCTGCAAGGCTAACACTGCACGGCGCATCGCCAATAGGGTCGCCTGTAGGATGTTGAGTTCGTCTATCTCCTCCACGCTGGCATAAGCCACCGCCCACGCAATGGAGCGCTCGCGTATCAAGGGTGCTAGCGCATCTCGTTTCTTTTCGGAAAGTTTTTTGGAGTCAGCCAGACCCGCGATAGGACGCAGCGGATCGAGTATCACCGCTGCCGCACTGACCGGACCTGCGAGTGGGCCGCGACCGGCTTCATCCACACCGCAGATCAGCAGTGATTCGTTCATTGCAGGTATTGCAGGATGGCCGCGGCTGATTTCTGCGCAGTGTCCTGACGCAGCGTGAGGTGCAACTCAGTAAACACATTTTCCAACTCAGCCACCGCGTCCTTGTCATTGAGTAGATTAAGCATCGCTTGAGCAAGGTTCTCTGGCGTAGCATCGTGTTGCAACAGTTCAGGCACAACAAAGCGACCACACAAAATATTGGGTAAACCAACATAGGGCAGATAACTCTTTCCCTTCATCAACCAATAACTCAGCTTGGATAATTTATAGGTAATGACCATAGGTCGCTTAAGCAAAGCACACTCCAAGGTTGCGGTACCCGATGCAACCAACACCATATCTGCAGCGATCATGGCATCTTGTGCATGCCCGAACAACAAGGTGAAAGGTAGGTGTTGTCCATCATAATCGTACAAAGCTTGCTCTACGATACCGCGCGTCTCACGACTCACCAGCGGCATCAAGAAGCGTGCTTCAGGAAGCGTCTCCAGAATCAACTTAGCCGTCGCTATATAAGTCTTAACCAGACTCTTAACTTCGCTTTGACGACTACCTGGCAGTAACGCGAACACCTTGGCGCTCAGGGGTATCCGCATGGACTCGCGCATCTCAGTCCGCTTACTCACCAGCGGCAACATATCGGCCAGCGGATGTCCGACGAAATCGACTGGTACGCCTGCGTCCTTATATATCTTTTCCTCATGCGGAAACAGACACAACATATGCGAGACGGCACGCTTAATCTTGTGGATGCGTTCACCGCGCCATGCCCAGATAGACGGACTCACATAGTGCACTGTAGGGATGCCGCTCTGCTTGAGAGCCATCTCAAGATCGAGATTAAAATCTGGCGCATCGATCGCGATGAATAGATTAGGCTTATTGACGAGGAAATAATCACGCAACTTATTACGTATACCCAATATCTCTCGATAATGCTTGAGCACTTCCAGATAGCCATTGACCGCCAGTTTTTCCATCGGGAACATCACTTGCATGCCCGCAGACTTCATCTTGGGACCGCCTATACCGACGAACTCCAGATTGGGCCGCGCTCGCTTGAGTGCGGTAATCAAGTGACTGCCCAGCAAATCACCCGAAGCTTCACCCGCTACGACACCCACTACCCATTTTTTTTCTTGCATCAAACGACCTTAACGAACGATACCGCGTTCTGAAGCGGCTAGGAAATCAACCAGTAATTGCAACTCGGGACAGTTCGCAGCTTCTGCCTTGATGGCCAGTTGAGCGTCTGCGAAACTCAAGCCGGATTTATACAGGGTCTTATATGCAGCTTTAATAGCGGAGATGGCGGCTGCAGAATAGCCACGACGCTTGAGACCTTCCGCATTGATACCGTGAGCCTCGACAGGATTCCCGGCCACAGTGAAAAAAGGTGGTACATCTTGTGTGATGCGTGACTGGAAACCGGTCATGGAGTGCGCACCCACGCGCACGAATTGATGCACACCGGATAGACCACCCAATATCACCCAATCCTGCACATGCACATGACCAGCTAGTGTCGCGCCGTTGGCCATAATGGTATGGTTGCCGACATGGCAGTCATGCGCGATATGCACATAAGCCATAATCCAATTGTCGCTCCCCACACTGGTCAAACCACCATCTTGTATGGTGCCTAAATTGAAGGTGCAAAATTCACGTATGGTGTTGTTGTCACCAATCTCCAAGCGTGTCGGCTCACCCGCATATTTCTTATCCTGCGGGATCTCGCCCAAGGAGCAGAACTGGAAGATGTGATTGTTCTTACCGATACGAGTGTGACCATGGATAACCACATGTGGCCCTACTTTCGTACCAGCACCAATTTCCACATGTTCGCCGATGATGCTGTACGGCCCCACCTCGACATCATTGGCCAGTCGAGCACCGGGATGTATGATCGCGGTCGGATGTATCATTTCGATCACTCCACGACCTTAGATGTGCACATCAATTCAGCTTCTGCCACCAGTAGCTCATCAACAAAAGCCTCAGCCTTGAATTTAAACAGGCCGCGCATGCTGCGCAACAACTCCACTTTGAAGATGATTTGATCACCCGCACTTACTGGGCGCTTGAAACGCGCGCCATCGATACCTGCGAAGTAGTAGACGGACTTCTTTGTAGGATCAGCCACCATGGACTTGAAGGATAACAATGCTGCCACTTGCGCCATCGCTTCTATAATCAGCACACCAGGCATGACCGGGTGATGCGGGTAGTGGCCAGGGAAGAAGGGCTCATTGATGGTCACGTTTTTCAGTGCCACGATGGACTTACCCGGCTCCATAGACAATACACGATCGACCAAGAGGAATGGGTAGCGGTGCGGTAGTGTCTCCAATATCTCGTGGATATTCATTTGTATGCTCATGGTGCCTCCCCCTGTAATGTTTTGACTTGTTTTTCTAATGCTTTAATACGTCCTACTAAATCATCTAAATGACGCAAATGAACTGCGTTCTTGCGCCACTCTTCTGTCTTACTGAAGGGATAGATGGCGGCATATGAACCCGCTTCGCGTATTGATTTCCCAATCAGCGAGAACGAAGCGATTTCGACGTTATCAGCAATCTGCAAATGTCCCAATATCCCAGCACTCCCCCCGATACGGCAATATTTGCCTATCACTGCGCTACCCGCGATACCTACACAGCCTGCAATCGCGGTATGTGCGCCCACATGTACGTTGTGCGCGATCTGTATCTGGTTGTCCATCTTCACGCCGTCTTCAATCACAGTGTCTGACAAAGCGCCACGATCTATGGTGGTGTTCGCCCCAATCTCCACATCGTTACCTATCACCACTCGACCTATCTGCGGTATCTTGATCCAGTGATCGCCATCCATGGCGATGCCAAATCCATCCGCACCAATTACAACACCTGAGTGCGCAATCAAACGGTCGCCGATAACGCAGTCGTGATACACCACCACACGCGGATACATGCGCACGCAGCTACCAATCTGCACGCGCTCACCGATGACGCAACCCTCACCGATCACGCTGTGCTCACCTATGGTTGCACCCTCGCCTATCACTGCCGTTGCTGCGATGCTGGCAGTCGCAGCGATGACCGCACTCGCCGCCACCACAGCATCCCTGTGAACACCCTGCGGTGCTTGTGGCAAGGGATTGAGTAGTGCAGACACCTTCGCGAAATATGCATAAGGGTTGTCGGAGATGATGCGCGGCAGTTCTGTCGCACCAGCATCGGCTGCACTTAGAATCAAGGCCCCTGCCTTGGTATGCGCCAATTGTGCGCGGTACTTGCTGTTGGTCAAAAAACTGATTTGACTACTGGTCGCTGCATCCAGCGTGGATATCTGATCTATGACAACGCTGCCATCACCCATGACTTGCCCGCCCAAACGCTCGGCAATTTCATCCAAACGATATGTATTCTTGGTCATACGTAATAGGTCAGTTAGCAGCGTTATTGCTCGCGTCATCCACTTTTCCGTTAGCCAAGAATTTGATGACTTTGTCGGTGATGTCTATCTTAGGATTGCGATACACCGCCTCCTGCAAGATCAAGTCAAATTTCTCGGTAGCTGCAATCTGTTGTATCGCCTTGTTCGCTTTGTCCAGCACGATAGCCAGCTCTTCATTCTTGCGCAGATTCAGATCTTCACGAAACTCGCGTTGCATACGTTGCAGGTTGACATTCATGCTAGTCAGCTCACGCTCCTTGTTGCGATGCTCGACATCAGTCAGCTTGTTGTTATCTTTTTCTAGCGTGGTCTGCAACTCCTTGGCCTGTTTAGCCAATGCTTTGATATCAGCGTCGCGTGCTGAAAACTCTTTCTCAATCTTCTTTTCAGCACTCATCGCGGGTACAGACTCTCTGAGCACGCGCTCGGTGTCCACCACGCCCACCTTGAAGTCTGTGGCGTGCGCATAGCCAGCAACAGCTATCAACCCAAACAACATCGCATTAATCAAATTTTTCATAGTCTTTCCTCAACCTTTCTTGCTGCATGACGGTATACACCCAGTCTAAAACATCGAACCTAACGTGAATTGTAGCTTTTGTATCTTATCTATAGGCTGTTTATTCAATGCAAAACCATAACTAAACTTCAATGGCCCCATAGGGGACAACCAAGTAAATGCTAAGCCTGCTGAGTAACGCATCCCCATACTTCCTTGTATGTCCGTGGGTCCGTAGACTGCACCACCATCGATAAAGCCACTGAGTCGGGTAGATTTTTCCTTACTGCCAGGGACGGGGCCAAACAGCTCTAAACTACCCACGACACGCTTAGTGCCGCCTATGGATAAATTGCTTGCATCGCGTGGGCCTAATGAGTTTGGATCGTAACCACGTACCGAACCAGGACCGCCCGCATAAAAGTTCTTGAAGAAAGGCATCTGTTTGCCCGCATAACCGCCCCCCACACCTGCCTGTCCATTGGACATCAATACCCAGTCATCGTTAATCTTTAGATAGTTCTGCTGGTCGTAATTCAACTTGGCATAACGCATATCCAATATTGGCAATGCCGCTTCTAAATACAAGTGCTGCACCGTACCCGATGTTGTGTATATGGCACTATCACGAGTATCCCTACCCCAACCTGCCGTACCCAACACAGTGGTGTTCTGTGAGCCAAATTGGTTCACATAGGTCAGATATCGGGGCGGACTGTATGCCGTCAAACCAATTCTGGAGCGCTCTACTGACAAACCATAACTAACACTTTCATCTTCGCCTATTGGCACGCCGAATCGAACCCCACCACCTTGAGTTGATGATGTGTATTGGCTGACAGAAAAGTTAGATGCGTTGGTGTTACGATTGTAGATATCAAAACCACGGCTGACACCATCATCTGTCCAATAAGGATTTGTGTAAGAGACGGAAACGTTGCGATTTACCTTACTGGTGTTCATCGTGGTAGAGAGATTATTTCCACTACCAAACAGATTCGCCTGAGTGATACCGCCGTTGAGCACGATACCCTCTCCGCTGTTATAACCCATACCAATAGAGAAAGTGCCGGTAGACTTTTCTTTTACCGACATCTTTACATCCATCTGATCGCTCGTGCCTTGTACTGCAGGTGTCTCAATGTTAACTTCAGAGAAAAAATTCAATCTATCCACGCGCTGCTTAGATTTTTTGATCTTCTCAATATCGAACCAAGAACCTTCCACTTGACGGAACTCACGGCGTATTACTTCGTCACGCGTTTTAGTGTTCCCCTCTATATCCATGTGCCGTATATACACACGACTGCCTGGATCGACCACAAAGTTAAAAGAAACTGTGTGGGACGTTTTGTTGATGTCAGGTACCGCATTTACATTCGCGAAGGCATAGCCATCAACACCTAAACGCTCACCTATCTTCTTGCTGGTATCCGTAAGTGCTTTGCGCGAGAACACATCACCCGCTTTGATTTCGATCAATTTCTCCACTTCAGACTTGGGTATTAGGGTATTGCCCGAGATACCGATTTTACCCACGGTGTATTTGGCGCCCTCTTTGATATTAAGCGTGATATAGATATCTTTTTTATCCGGCGAAATTGAGACTTGTGTGGATTCAATCGCAAACTCCAGATAGCCGTTATCCAGATAGAAAGAGCGCATAGTCTCCATGTCCGCCGACAGTTTCTGTTTGGAGTACTGATCACTACTACCAAACCAACTGAACCAACCCGGCGTACTCAACTTCATCATGTCGAGCAAATCTTCTTCCTTGTAATCGTGATTGCCGATGATGTTGATCTGCTTTATTTTCGAGACATAGCCCTCAACAACGGTAAAGACAATGGCTACACGATTGCGCTCCAACTCCGTAACCTGTGTATCAACCTTGACCGAGTATTTGCCACGTGCAACATATTGACGCTTAAGGTCTTGTGCTGCTTTTTCCATCGCTGACCTGTCAAATATGCGAGCCTCTACCAGACCGGCATATTTCATATTGTCCTTGAGCTGATCCTTAGAGAAGTCTCTGACGCCTTTAATCTCGATACTGGCGATAGAAGGGCGCTCCTCTACTTTGACAATCAAGACACCCTGATCTGCCAATAAACGCACATCTTTGAAGAAACCGGTAGCGAACAAAGCACGTATCGAATTGGTCGCTTGCTTCTCGTCCATAGTGTCACCCACCTTCACAGGTAGATAACTGAATACCGTGCCGGCTTCGGTGCGCTGTATACCTTCCACACGAATGTCTTTGACGACAAATGGCGTGATTTCAGCATAGGAATTCAGCGAAAAAAGCAACAAGGAGAGGGACGGGACTACTCCCGCAATCTTTTTAAAATTCATTATTTTTCTAACCAGAAATCAGGCGGCTTACATCGTTATACAGCGCAAAAAACATCAGCGTTCCGAGGAAGGCGATGCCTATCTTTTGTCCTATCTCCCAAGCCTGTTCAGAGACGGGACTGCCCTTAATTGCTTCGGCGACATAATACAGCAAGTGCCCGCCATCTAATAAAGGAACAGGCAGCAAATTCAACACGCCAAGACTGATACTGACCAAAGCCAAGAATCCCAAATAGGCAGCAACGCCCATTTGAGCAGACTGCCCCGCGAAATCTGCTATGGTGATTGGGCCGCTGAGATTTTTCATGGAGACTTGCCCCACCAACATCTTGCCCATCATCTTCAGACTAATGACAGAGGTCTCCACCGTCTTTCGCCAAGATTGGTAGAGCGCATCCACGGGACCATAGCTAACTTCGTTCAACAAGGCACGCCATTCAGCCTCATTCAATTTCGGGCCCGCACCTATTTTGCCGACCGTTTTGCCAGCTTCTTGTGTCGCCCTAGGTTGCATTGAAATATTGAAGACCTTCTCGCCGCGCTGTACTTCTAGCACGACAGTTTGCTGAGAATGCGAGCTGACTGCTTGCACCAGCTCATCCCAGCGTTGCAGCATCTTGCCATCCGCACTCAGGATGACATCGCCCTCCTGCAAACCGGCCTCTCGTGCCACACCATCCTCTGTCAAGCGACCGATCACCGGCAACACTTTAGGTTGATAAAGATGCAGGCCTAATTTACTTAGAAAATCACCATCCAGATCTTTAGCTTGTACAGATGACAAATCCAACTCGTGAAACAAAGTTGTTCCACTCGACGACACCCCCTCAACGCGTATCGTCTTTTGCTGTAAGCCTAGGTCCAACAAACGCCAGCGCAGTTCTTGCCAACTAGGAACCGCATCACCATTGATACTAGTAATGGTCTCACCTGCCTGCAATTGTGCATATGCGGCTGGACTGGCTGCGCTCACTTCGCCCAATATAGGCTTGATGCCGGGTACACCGTGCATAAACACGACCCAATACAGAAAGATTGCCAAGATGAAGTTTGCCAAGGGACCTGCTACTACGATGGCCATACGCTGCCAAACTGATTTGCTGTTGAATGCGTGCTGACGTTCCTCAGGCGCAACCTCACCCTCGCGCTCATCCAACATCTTTACGTATCCACCCAGCGGTATAGCCGAAATTACCCACTCGGTATCAGAATTTGCAAAGCATTTGGTATACAGTGGCTTACCAAAACCAAAGGAGAATCGCAGCACCTTTACTCCGCAGCGACGTGCGACCCAGTAGTGACCCAACTCATGGAACACTACCAACAGTGCAATCGCTACGATAAAAGCCAAGACTGTCGTCATTTAATCATCCTAATTGAGTTACAGCTGCAACGCGTGCTTGGGCATCGGCAAGCAGCACATCATCGAGCTCATGGACAGGACAGACTGGCAATTGGTTCAATACCTGCTCTATGATCTTAGGGATATCCAGAAAGGCAATCCGTTTATCGAGAAAGGCTTCTACTGCAACCTCATTGGCTGCGTTCAACATCGCAGGGGCAGTTCCTGCAGTTCGCAATGCCTGATAAGCCAAAGCCAAACAAGGGAAGCGCTCGAAGTCTGGAGCGACGAAATTCATTGTGGCAACTTTGAATAGGTCTAAGGGCCCCACGCCCGAGTCGATGCGCTCAGGATAGGCCAAGCCATATGCTATCGGCGTGCGCATGTCCGGATTACCGAGCTGAGCAATCACCGAACCATCCACATACTCGACTAACGAGTGGATTACACTTTGTGGGTGAACCACCACTTGGATATCATCAGCACTGGCATTGAACAGCCAATGCGCTTCAATGACTTCTAGGCCTTTGTTCATCATGCTGGCGGAGTCGACAGAAATTTTACGGCCCATCACCCAATTGGGGTGGGCGCACGCTTGCTCAGGTGTGACATCGCGCAATTGTTCCAATGGCGTGTTTCTAAATGGCCCACCCGATGCTGTCAGCAGTATGCGGCGCACGCCTGCGCTAGTCTTATCACCGTTGTAGCCGCGCGGTAAAGCTTGAAAGATTGCATTGTGCTCGCTGTCTATAGGCAGCAAGGCAGAGCCACTAAGCTTGACCGCATCCATAAACACATTGCCCGCCATGACCAAGGTCTCTTTGTTGGCCAGCAATATTTTTTTGCCAGCTTTGGCCGCGGCCAAAGTTGGGCGCAGACCTGCCGCACCGACAATGGCTGCCATCACAGCATCGACTTCGGCAGCTACACAAACTTGCTCAAGCGCCTCTACACCGCTCAACACTTCTACTTTCAATCCTGCATCCTTGACCCGTGCCCGCAACTGCTCCACGGCCGAGTCTTCCAATAGCACTGCATAGCTAGGTTGGAATTGCACACACTGCTTAAATAACAAATCAACTTGACGGTAGGCTGTCAGCGCAAAGACACGAAAACGGTCCGAATGACGTGCAACGACATCCAACGTACTCGTGCCTATGCTGCCAGTGGATCCTAAGATAGTTAGATTTTGCATGAGTGAGCCTGCTTGAATACGTTTAGAAAGTCTGGGCGCTGATAATCACAGATAGCTACTGGGAAGGCCTAGCGCAAGACCTGCAACAAGACGACTAAAGCGGCCAATGGCAAGGTGGAGGTCAGTGCATCGATACGATCCAATAAACCACCGTGGCCCGGCAACAGTGCGCCGCTGTCTTTGACGCCCGCCTGACGTTTAATAGCAGACTCAAACAGATCGCCGATAATGGCTAAACCCACCCACCACCAAGCCGCCAGCAATAGGACAGGCAAAACGGCATGGCCGCCCATGCTCCCACCCATATAACTCCATACTGCCACCACATAGACTGTGACGCCCAGCATCGCACCTGCCACACCCTCCCAAGTCTTGCCAGGACTGATGCTGGGCGCAAGCTTGCGCTTACCAAATTTACGCCCAGCAAAATATGCCGTACTGTCAGCGACCCATACCAAACCCATCACGAACAACAACAACCAAGGACTGATGGCGCGCAGATCCATCATCGCCAGTCCGGTAGGAATCAATAATGCCCATCCGACCAAGGCCATGACGATAGGATTTTCGACTTTCCAAGAAGCAATCATCCAGGTAGGCACGATGAACAACCAAAGTACAGCAGACACGGCATATATCCACAGATGCATGGCAAGTTGTGCGCCCTGCGCTTGAGGTGCAAGAAATTGTATAGCCAGCATGATTACTAGGGTTAAACCCCAATAAACCTTACCAACCGTGGGTCCTAGCTTGGCTAACTTACTCCATTCGGTAACACCTTGCATCACCATGACAATGGCCAGCACAGCCCAAGCCATGGCAGGCAACAAAAAGAGTGCTGACAACAACAATGCCAATAGAACGATGGCGGTGATGACTCTGGATTTAAGCACGCGTTGTTCCTTTATCAGTTTGGACTTGCGCAGAAATTTGCTGAACTTGTTCGCTGGTACGTCCGAAACGACGTTCACGATTTTGGTAAGAAGCGATGGCTTTTTCGAGCTCGATCTTATTGAATGCCGGCCATAGGGTGTCGGTGAAGTACAACTCCGTGTACGCCAATTGCCAGAGCATGAAATTACTGATTCGTTGTTCGCCTCCGGTGCGGATAAAAAGATCTGGCTCCGGCGCATCGCTCATGGAAAGATAGGGTTGCAGCTGATCTTCTGTGAAGCTCTGCGCCCATTCGGGATGTGCTTGCAGCATTTCATGTACAGCATGCATAACATCCCAACGGCCACCGTAATTGGCGGCAATGGTCAATGTCAAACCATGATTCTCTGACGTGAGTCGCTCGGCATCTTCCATTGCAATACGCAACTTCTCATCGAACTGACTTCGATCTCCTATGATTTTTAAACGGATATTATTGCGATGCATCTTGGCCGCTTCTCGCTCCAAGACCTTGATGAAGAGCCCCATCAGGAAGGAGACTTCATCGGCTGGGCGACGCCAATTCTCACTACTGAAAGCGAATACCGTCAGATAGCCCACGCCCATATCTCGACATGCCCTGACGACTTCACGCAATGACTCCACACCACGTTGATGGCCCATCACACGCGGCATGAAGCGCTGCTTTGCCCATCGTCCATTGCCATCCATAATGACGGCGATATGACGCGGAACAGCTGCCACCTCCGGAATGGTACGCGTCGAGCTCGACTGATTAGTCATCTTGATAGCCTGACTATCAAACAGCCATCAGATCAGTTTCTTTTGCGGCCAAAGCCTTGTCGATCTCAATGACAAAACGATCGGTCAATTTTTGGATATCGTCTTGGGTACGACGCTCTTCATCCTCTGCGATCTCTTTCTTCTTCAACGCTTCTTTCAAAGTATTGTTCGCATCACGACGGATGTTGCGCACTGCGATTTTGGCGTTCTCACCCTCAGCCTTGACCACCTTGATCAGATCTCGGCGGCGCTCTTCTGTAAGCATAGGCATAGGCACACGAATCATTTCACCGTTGGTCGCTGGATTCAAACCCAGATTCGCATCGCGGATGGCACGCTCGACCGGACCTACCATGTTCTTTTCCCAAGGCTGAACGCCTATGGTGCGCGCATCGACTAAGGTGACATTGGCGACTTGCGTCACCAGCGTGGGACTACCGTAGTAATCGACAGTAACATGATCTAACAAACCAGTATGTGCACGTCCCGTGCGCACCTTACTTAAATCAGCCTTCAAAGAATCCAGCGACTTGTTCATCTTTTGTTCAGTGGTATTTTTGATGTCAGCAATCACGATTTATCTCCTGATGATGTCGTCACGCCGCAGCACGACCGACACTGGAACAACTTCTGCAACTCCGAAAAGTCAAAACCCAAGCAGTGCTTGGGCGTTGGCTATCAGTCACAACGTACTATAGTACCCTCACCTTCACCAAAGACGACTCGCTTGAGTGCACCCGGCTTGAAGATACTAAACACACAGATGGGGAGCTTCTGATCGCGGCACAGCGTCAATGCAGTCGCATCCATCACTTGCAAATTCTTACTAATCGCCTCATCAAAGCTTAGGCTTTGATAGCGAATCGCGTGTGGATCCTTTTTAGGATCGGCAGTATAAATACCATCCACCTTGGTGGCTTTGATCACAATCTCCGCAGACATTTCCACGCCACGCAAGGCAGCAGCGGTGTCAGTTGTAAAGAACGGACTACCAATACCAGCAGCGAAGATGACGACCTTACCGTCTTCTAAATAACGTAGTGCTTTGCCACGAATGAATGGCTCGGCAACCTGCTCCAGACTCAGCGCAGATTGCACGCGACAGTCCAGACCCGCTCGCTTCATGGCATCTTGCAGCGCCATTGAGTTCATCACCGTGGCTAGCATACCCATGTAATCAGCTGTCGCTCTATCCATACCCGCAGCAGCCGGAGCCACACCACGAAAGATATTGCCACCACCGACCACCATGGCCACTTGCACACCCATCCCAACGACTTCAGCGATCTCAGCAACGATACGCTCTACTACGACACGATTAATACCATAGCTATCATCACCCATAAGGGCTTCGCCACTGAGCTTGAGCAGGATGCGTTTATAGACTGGTGTGCTCATGGTGATTACGCCTGCAAAGCTGCAACAGCTTTAGCCACTTCTTCTGCGTAATCTTCTACTTTCTTCTCAATACCCTCACCTACCGTGAACATCTGGAATGCCACAACAGTAGCACTCTTGCTCTTAAGCAGCTGCTCGATAGTTTGCTTGCCGTCTTCAGCCTTAACAAAGACTTGGCCCAACAATGTCACTTCTTTCAAGAACTTCTGCACAGTACCTTCTGCGATTTTTTCCAACATCGCTTCTGGCTTACCACCCTCACGCGCCTTTTCGATTGCAATACGACGCTCGGTTTCGATATCCACAGGATTAACACCCGAAACATCCACAGACTTAGGCTTGCTTGCAGCGATGTGCATTGCGATATCACGACCCATGGCTTCATCACCACCGATATAGCTCAACAAAACACCAATCTTGCTGCCGTGCAAGTAACTCGCCAATTTACCAGCAACTGTTTCGTAACGCTCAAAACGACGGACAGTCAGATTTTCACCCAGCTTGACCAACAACGCTTTGCGCGCCTCCTCAACACTCAACTCGCCGTTCGCAATCGTCAATACCATCAATGCAGCGATATCCGCCGGATTGTGCTTAGCCACTGTTTCAGCAACATTCTTAGCAAATGCAACAAAATCATCATTCTTAGCCACAAAGTCAGTTTCGCAATTCACTTCAACAACCGCGCCAGCCTTACCATCCACAGCAATAAATGCACCAACAACACCTTCAGCCGTCACACGACTCGAAGCCTTGCTAGCCTTTGCGCCGCTCTTGATGCGCATTTGCTCTTCAGCAACTTTTAGGTCACCGTTTGACTCAACCAAAGCCTTTTTGCATTCCATCATGCCCAGACCGGTTAATTCACGTAACTCTTTGACCATGCTTGCAGTAATTTCTGCCATTTTATACTCCATCAATTCTGATAAAAACTTACAAAAAAAGGGGCTTGCGCCCCTTCCATGCGCCCAAAATTAATTAGGCTGCTTGTTCCGCAACTTGCTCAACCAATTCATTCAATGCCTGAGCACGACCTTCCAAGATCGCATCAGCGATGCCGCGCGCATACAAACGAATAGCCTGCGTAGAGTCATCATTACCAGGAATGATGTAATCCACACCCAATGGGGAGTTATTGGTATCGACGATACCAATAACTGGTATACCCAGCTTTTGCGCCTCAACGATGGCACCCTTCTGGTAACCAACGTCGATTACAAAAAGCGCCGATGGCAAGCCTTGCATATCCTTGATACCACCCAAACTACGCTCCAACTTATCCAATTCGCGCTTCATCATCAGCGCCTCTTTCTTAGAGACCTTCTCACTTGCACCATCAGCAGTCAATTGCTCCAACTCACGCAGACGCTTGATAGACAACTGCACAGTCTTATGGTTGGTCAACATACCACCCAACCAACGAAAGTTAACAAAAGGAGAGTCAGCACGAACCGCTTCTTCCTGAAGGATTTCACGCGCTTGACGCTTGGTTGCAACGAATAACACATTACCTTTTTTGGCAGACAGCTTACGCACGAAGTTTTCCGCCTCAGCGAACATCGTTACCGTCTTCTCCAAGTTAATGATGTGAATTTTGTTACGATGACCGAAGATGAACGGAGCCATCTTTGGATTCCAGAAACGGGTTTGGTGACCAAAGTGAACACCAGCTTCCAACATTTGACGCATAGTTACAGCCATGACTTACTCCATTGTGTTAAGGGTTAAAACTACCACTCGCTAGCTTGACTCTTATGAGCACCCCAACTGGTGCGAGCGGGAAATTGACATCGACCTATTTCGATGCGGCCAACATTCTAGCATCAATAGTCACTTCCACTCAACCCAAACAATCGCCCTATGTACAAAATCAAAAGGGCACTTAAGCGTGCCCTTTTGTCCATACGTTTATCTAGCAATCAATCGTCACCGTGATCTTCCTCATCACGATCACCTCGGCGATCACGATGCTCGCCGTCACGCCCTCGTTTATCACCACGCTCATAACGGCCTTCATTACGCTGCTGGACTCCGCCATTATTCATCCCGCCAGCCACACTTCCAGATTGCTGCACACGACTGCTATTGCCGCCGACCGCTGCGCCAGTAGCGCCGCCAATTGCACCACCTATAACCGCACCTTGCTGACCACCCCAACCGTAGCCTACAGCTGCCCCGGTACCGCCACCGACTGCGCCACCGACCGTACTACCCATCTGCGGATCATTGGCACAGGCAGCCAAGAACAACACTGCGACCAAACTATATTTTTTCATAGCACTTCCCTTGTATTAATGTATTTTTATAACTAATCAGTCGCGACCGCGATCATGATCACGATGGCTCTCATGCTTATGCTTATGTCTGCGATCATGCTCTTCTTCCTTATCGCGTTGACGAACCTGTTGCGGAGCAGCTTGAGGCGCCGCTTGTGTGTTCGAATTATTACTACTGCCTATAGCAGCACCCGCAGCACCACCGATCGCGCCGCCTACAATTGCTCCATTCTTGCCACCTGTATTCTGACCTACCGCCGCACCTGCTCCGCCGCCCAATGCGCCACCCAATACCGCGCCCATATCAACTGCTTGTGCTTGCGCACCGATGGATAACAATAAGGCCAATAACAACGATTTTTTCATGATGACTCCTGAATGGATAATAATGTTTGCTGCGTCGCTTAGTCACACGCGGGGGCAGTTTAGTTCCTTAGATTGCATGCCACAAGCCCCAAGTGAGTATGCAACATCCTTTCCTTAATGATTGTCATGCATGGAAATCGCGTGATATTCTCAAACACCTACCAACCCGCAATAACCCTACAAAAACAATGTCCGTCTCCATTAAGAATCAAGCCGACATCGAAAAGATGCGCATAGCAGGCCGACTGACCAGCGAGGTACTCGATTACATCGGGCCATACGTTAAGGCAGGCGTAACTACCAACGAGCTAGACAAACTGTGCCATGATCTGATCGTGGACGTACAGAAAGGCATACCTGCGCCTTTGAACTATGCACCAGGCGGCCACAAACCTTATCCAAAATCAATCTGCACCTCCATCAATCACCAGATTTGCCACGGCGTCCCGAGTGACAAGGTGCTCAAGAATGGCGACATCATCAATCTTGATATCACGGTCATCAAGGACGGCTACCACGGTGACAGCAGCCGTATGTTCTATGTGGGCGAACCCTCCATCCAATCCAAACGCCTATGTGAAACCACCTATCAAGCGATGTGGCGCGGTATACGCGTCGTTAAACCTGGTGCCTATCTTGGGGATGTCGGTCACGCGATACAGAGCTTCGTTGAACCGCTAGGTTATAGCGTAGTGCGTGAATTTTGCGGTCACGGTATAGGCTTGCGTTTTCATGAAGAGCCCCAGGTTCTTCATTATGGTCGCCCCAAAACAGGTCTGCGCTTAGAACCTGGCATGATTTTCACCATAGAGCCTATGATCAATGCGGGCAAGAAAGACATCAAACAACTGGGTGATGGTTGGACTGTGGTAACAAAAGATCACAGTTTGTCAGCACAGTATGAGCACACCATCTTAGTGACCGAGATAGGTTATGAAGTCTTGACAGTCTCGGATGGGTGCCCCGCCCCTTCGACCCTCTAAGCCCGCCATAAAGATGCGCATGCATCAAGCGTTGCGAACAGATTCTGAAGTCTCTATACCTGGCCTGCGCGATGCATTGCGCGAGGATAGGGCGGAGTTAGAGCGTCGTTATCTGCAACATGGTCGAGTCACGCGCCTGCTTGCAGCCCATAGCCACCTGATAGACCAATACTTGCGCAGAGTCTGGAGTGCGCTAGGCCTACCAAACGATATCTCACTTGTCGCAGTGGGCGGTTATGGTCGTGGCGAACTCTCACCCAAATCTGATATTGACCTACTCATCTTGTTGTCGCAGGATGCGGACGAAGTCTTACAGATCAAGCTCTCTGAGCTGGTCGCCCAGTTATGGGACATTGGCTTGGAGGTCGGCCACAGCATACGGACTATCGCAGAGTGCCTAAATGAATCCCATGACATCACGGTACAGACCAATCTGCTAGAAGCACGGCGAATCACTGGTGACTCTTCTCTATTTGAGAAAATGCAGCAGGCCACATTGGAACAATTAGACCCGCGTGCATTCTTTCTCGCCAAACTCCATGAGCAGCAACAAAGACATGCACGTTACGCAGACTTCGATTTCAATCTAGAGCCCAACCTGAAAGAAAGTCCAGGTGGATTGCGTGACCTACAAACCATCTCTTGGATCAGTCGTGCTGCTGGCTTGGGCAATAGCTGGCAAGATCTGGCAAATGCTGGATTGATTACTATCAGTGAAGCGCGTCAAATCGCACGCCATGACTCTCTACTCAAGACGTTACGGGCACGATTACACTATCTGGCCAAACGTCGTGAAGATCGATTGATGTTCGATTTTCAAACCCAACTGGCAGAGCAGATGGGCATAGTTGCATCGTCCCACAGACGCGCCAGCGAGCACCTGATGCAACGCTACTACCAAACTCGGCGTGCAGTACGTCAGTTCAATACTATTTTGCTGCAAAACCTGCGTGATTATCTATTCCGCGACACTCAGCCGCAACATGCGCTCAATGAGCGCTTCCGCGTGATTGGCAGCTTGCTGGATATTCGCGACGAAAAACTCTTCGAGCACACCCCGCACGCAATCTTCGAATTATTCCTGTTACTACAACAACATCCAGAACTAACGGATCTGACCGCCAAGACACTGCGTGCCGTATGGCGTGCGCGCGACCTGATAGACGCAAAGTTCCGCCGCGATCCAGTGAACCGCAAACTTTTCATGTCGACCTTCCGCCAACCTCAAGGCCTACTCCATGGCCTACGGCGCATGAACCAATACGGCATACTTGGTCGCTATATTCCAGCCTTTGGACATATCGTGGGACAGATGCAGCACGATCTTTTTCATGTCTATACAGTAGATGAGCACATCCTAATGGTGGTGCGTAACCTGCGCCGCTTTGCCGTGGAAGAATTCGCCCACGAACATCCAATGTGCAGCAAGCTGATCAACGAATTTGCCAGACCTGAAGTGCTTTATGTGGCGGGCTTATTCCACGACATCGCCAAAGGCCGCGGTGGCGATCATTCGCAATTGGGTAAAAAGGATGCGCGCTTATTCTGCAAGCAGCATGAATTGAGTCGTGACGATACCGAACTGGTCGTATGGTTGGTTGAACAACATCTCAATCTCTCTTCAACCGCACAAAAACAGGATATCTCAGACCCGGATGTCATCGCTGGCTTCGCCGCCAAGATCAAGAACGATCGCTACCTAGTGGCTCTATACCTGTTGACCGTTGCCGATGTGCGGGGCACCAGCCCAAAGGTATGGAATGCGTGGAAAGCTAAACTCATGGAGGACCTATTTCTACGTACCCGTCGCTATCTCCGTGACGGACAAGCAGCAGATCAATTGAGCGAAATACGTCAGGAAGCGGCCACAACGCTAAACCTGTACGCGCTGACCGCGCCCAGTTACCAGCTATTCTGGGCTCAGCTCGAAGATAGTTACTTCTTAGATCATGAAGCCCAAGAAATCGCCTGGCACACACGTTTACTGGCCTACCAAGTCAATACTGATAAGCCCATTGTCAAAGCGCGTCTAAGCAGAGTGGGCGAAGGTCTACAGGTGATGGTGTATTGCCATGACAAGCGCACACTGTTTGCGCGCATCTGTGACTTCTTTGCGCGTATGAATTACACCATCGTCGAAGCCAAAATACACACCACACAACATGGCTATGCCTTGAACAGCTTTCAGATCATGCAGGTGACTGAAAGCACAACGGCCTACCGTGACATCATGGCTTATATAGAATTTGAACTTGCCCAAGAGATCACACTGGACCGCCCCTTCACGATCCAAGCGAGTGGTCGCGTCAGCCGGCAACTCAAGCACTTCCCCATAGGTAACAAAGTCAACCTTGTATCTGACAACAAGGGGGCTTTCGTGCTGTCTTTCGTTGCAGGAGATCGTCCTGGATTGCTGGCACGTATCGCACGGCTATTCGACCAGTATCAGGTACGTCTGCATCGCGCCAAGGTCAATACATTGGGTAGTCGTGCCGAGGACGTATTTTGGGTAAGCGGGGCGATGTTCACCACCCCCACTCAGTCGGCGGCTTTGCTCAACGACCTATTGATCAAGGTGTGACCCATCAGGTTTTACCGTACTCTCCGCATACCACTTGGTCACGACCACCACGTTTAGCTTGGTACAGAGCTGCGTCTACAGACTTTAGGAACACTTCTAAAGTGCGGCCACTTTCTGGCAATACGGTCACCACTCCACAACTCACGGACACCCGCTTACTAGGCGTCGCATAGTGAAGGACTTTCAGGTCTGTAACCATCTGGCGTACCCGCTCGGCGATCCAAACAGCACCATCCGCATTGGTCTCACTTAACACCAGCATGAATTCTTCCCCGCCATAACGGGCAGCCATATCAGTACCACGCGGTGCAGCACGCAAAATTTGTTCAGCTACACTTCTGAGACAGTCATCACCTGCTTGATGACCATATTTGTCGTTATAGAGCTTGAAGAAATCGATATCCAACATGACCAAAGACATTTGTTTTTTTATACGCGAACAGCGGCGCCATTCACGCGACATAAAATCATTCAGGGCACGACGATTGGCGATACCCGTAAGCGCATCAGTCGTAGATAAGCGTTGCAGTTCGGCATTGGCGACATTCAGTTCACGTGTGACTTTGACCAGTTCGCGCTGCATCTTCAGCAAACGCTGCATGGCTCGCACTTTGGCTTCCAGCACCACAGAACTGACGGGCTTAGTCAGATAGTCGTCCCCACCAACATCGATGCCGCGTGCCAAGTCCTCGTCTTTAGACATGCCAGTTAAAAAGATGATGGCCGTCCAATCATCCTTCTGCTCTAATTTACGTACTTGTTGTGCAATAGAGAATCCGTCTATATCGGGGAGTTGTATATCCAGCAAGATGATGTCGGGCCGCTCCTTGCGATAAAGTGCCATCGCCTGCTCGCCGGACTCGGCCTTAAAGATCTGGGTAATGCCCATATTCTCAAGGTAAGTGTTCAAAACACTTATTGTGACCTTGCTATCTTCCACTATTAGCACTTTGGGCATCACATTGTGTGACTTCTGCATACGATTATTCCTTGGTTCGTTTCTTATTTTTGTCGACAGACAATATACGCCCCGCCCACTTCAACCATAGCAATTGAAAAAATGAGGATTCTACACATCATAAAGCGACAAAGTCCCATTTTATGACACGGTAACGGCAAGCTTAACGACTCAAGCTACTCGCAATAGCATGAATAGGCCTTTAAAACTGCCGTACTTTTGTCCTATGCAGTGCTCTGAAATTCGTAACTGACTTATAATGCATGCCTTTCTCGCTTCAAGATTTTCCCGCATGCTGTTCTCTTCTGTCCATTTATCACCTCGTTACACGCATCTATCAGGCTCAGCCGATGCGCTTGCTTTGGCGCAACTTGCCGAGCGCCAGTCCCCACTAATTGTGATCGCCGCTAATGCACTAGAAGCGCAACGACTCGTTGAGGAGATACCTTACTTTTCACCCAAATTACGCGTGCATCTGCTGCCTGACTGGGAGACGCTGCCTTATGATCATTTTTCGCCACATCAAGATCTGATATCGGAACGTTTAGCGACTTTGCATCACATCCGCAGCGATGCCTGCGATGTGGTCATCGTGCCTATCACCACAGCGCTCTACCCCTTGCCGCCTGTCGAACACCTGGCCGCTTACACTTTTTTCCTCAAACGCAAGGAAAAACTAAATCTCGCTCAGTTGCGCGAACAACTCACCATCGCCGGCTACAGTCATGTCCAGCAGGTGCTAACACCCGGTGAGTATTGTGTACGAGGCGGCATCATCGACCTGTTCGCAATGGGTAGCGTCCTGCCCTATCGTATAGACCTGTTCGATGATGAAATTGAGACCATCTCCACCTTCAATGTAGACACTCAGCGCACCTTGTATCCCGTACCAGAGATACGCTTATTGCCAGCACGTGAGTTTCCTATGGATGAGAAAGGTCAGGCGACTTTCCGCCAGAATTTCCGTGACCGCTTCGAGGGTGATCCCTCTAGGGCTCGTATCTACAAAGATGTGAGTAAAGGCATCGCTTCGAGTGGTATCGAATACTATCTGCCACTGTTCTTTGAACAGACCGCGACCTTGTTCGACTATCTGCCCAAGCAAGCAACCTTATGTTTACATCATGACATCGACGATGCCATCACCGCTTTCAGTAAAGATGCAGCCAGTCGCTACAACTTGTTGCGAGGCGACCCACAACGCCCCTTGCTTGAGCCCAAAGAACTATTTTTAGATGCAGAACGTTTCTTCATCCGCGCCAAAGACTTCGCACGCTTAGACATACTGCAATCACAGGGCGCAACACTCACGCAGTGTCCGACGTCTCCTGTGCCAAATATCGCTGTGGACAGGCGCGCCGATATTCCGACTCAGGCGTTCCAAGATTTTCTACAAAACTATAAAGGACGCGTGTTATTACTTGCCGATAGTTTGGGACGACGCGAGATTATCTCGGGCTATCTGCAAGAGTACGGACTAACACCTACCGTATGCGAAGACTACGCCAGCTTCCTAGCAGACAAACAACGCTTCATGTTGGGAACCGCACTGGTGCAACAGGGTTTTACGCTGGATGAAGATGACTATGCCATCGTCACCGAAACAGAGTTATATGCCTCCCAACCTAGAACCAGATCCGCACGCGCAGCCAAGAGAAGCAACGTCGAACACATGTTGCGCGACTTGTCCGAACTCAAACCCGGCGACCCCGTTGTGCATGAGCAACACGGGGTCGCCCGCTATCAAGGCTTGGTCAATCTAGATCTGGGCGAAGGTGAGAATGAGTTCCTGCTGTTGGAGTATGCGGGTAACGACAAGCTTTATGTACCCGTATCACAACTACATGTCATCGGCCGCTACAGCGGCGGCTCGCCTGAAGGCGCCCCCTTACACAAACTCGGTAGCGGCGCTTGGGATAAAGCCAAACGACGCGCCATGCAACAAGTGCGCGACACAGCAGCCGAGTTACTCAACCTGTACGCGCAAAGGGCTACGCGCAAAGGCCACGCCTTTACGCTCACCCCTCACGATTACGATGCGTTCGCCGCAGACTTCGGTTTTGAGGAAACGGCCGATCAGGCCGCTGCGATTTCGGCTGTACTACAAGACCTGCAATCCGACAAACCCATGGACAGGCTCATCTGTGGTGATGTCGGTTTTGGCAAGACTGAAGTCGCCTTGCGCGCGGCTTTCGTCGCCGCTATGGGTGGCAAGCAGGTCGCGGTTCTAGTCCCCACCACACTCCTTGCTGAGCAACACTTTCAGAACTTCAGTACTCGTTTTGCCGACTGGCCCATACGCATCGCGGAGTTGTCGCGCTTCCGTTCTGCCAAAGAGAGTACACAAGCGCTCAAGGACCTGGCAGAAGGCAAACTGGACATCATCATAGGCACACACAGGCTTATCCAGAAAGATGTGAAGTTTCACAATCTAGGCCTGGTCATCATGGACGAGGAGCATCGTTTTGGCGTGCAGCAGAAGGAACGCCTGAAGGCAATGCGCGCCGAGGTCGACGTACTCACACTTACCGCCACCCCAATTCCTCGCACTCTGGCGATGTCGCTAGAAGGTCTGCGCGACTTCTCTGTTATCGCCACTGCGCCACAGCGTCGCTTATCGATTAAGACCTTTGTCAGCAGTTACAGTCAGGGCGTGATACGCGAAGCGGTACTGCGTGAACTCAAGCGCGGTGGGCAAGTGTATTTCTTGCATAACGAAGTCGATACTATCTCCAATATGTTGGAGAAATTAGAAGCATTACTACCCGAAGCACGCATACGTGTTGCGCATGGTCAGATGAACGAGCGCGAGCTTGAAAGCGTGATGAGAGACTTCACGCATCAACGTTTCAACGTGCTGCTGTGCACCACCATCATCGAGACCGGTATCGATGTGCCTACATCCAACACCATCATCATGAATCGCGCTGACCGCTTCGGGCTTGCACAACTTCATCAGTTACGTGGCCGTGTCGGGCGCTCACACCACCAAGCCTATGCCTACCTACTGGTAGATAGTATGGATGGACTGACCACACAGGCTAAGAAGCGTCTGGAAGCAATACAGGCGATGGAACAACTAGGGTCTGGCTTCTATCTCGCCATGCACGACTTAGAGATTCGTGGTGCAGGCGAAGTGCTGGGCGAATCGCAAAGTGGCGAGATGCAGGAGATAGGCTTCTCGCTATACAACGACATGCTCGGTGCGGCCATCGCTTCGCTCAAACAAGGTCACGAACCAGATATGGCGCATCCATTGGGGGTCACCACAGAGATTAATCTACACACGCCCGCCCTGTTGCCGAATGATTATTGCGGTGATATCCACCAGCGTCTGGTCATCTACAAGCGTTTCGCCAATTGCGCATCCCAGTCAGATTTAGACGACATGCAGCAAGAACTCATCGATCGCTTCGGACTATTGCCTGAACCCGCACAAACACTACTAGATAGCCACAGATTGCGCATCTTGGCTAAACCGCTGGGTATCGCAAAGGTTGATGCCTCGTCTGAAGCCATCGTAATCCAGTTCGTCCCCAATCCGCCCATAGACCCAATGAAGATCATCACCATGATCCAAAGTAAGCGTCATATAAAAATGTCGGGGCAGGACAAACTCCGCATAGAGTCTAAGCATGAGGACTTAAAGCTGCGTATCGCTGCAGTGAGCAATTTCTTCAAAGAACTAGCTTGACAGGCTGACTGCAAAATAACCATGCTTTAACAACCTACCTATCTTTCAGTCTTGGCATAGAATCAACGACTGACCAATCAACTCGACTTCATACCGCCCAATCTTGCTGCAAAACCTCATCACCATTCTGCAGCAATACTGCTCATCTAGCGCTGACTTGCGTACATCTTGCGCAAAAATGCAGGTATGTCCTCAATAACCAGATTACTCGATATAACATTAAGTTCTGTAACGAGATGATGCTGCACTGCCAACACAGGATTCCAACCAGAGTTCAATATTTCTTCTGAATATTCGACATCTTTAGCGCAGTCTGCATCAACTTCATAACTGCTCATGTCCATGGTCATTATGCTCATGTCACACCTCCGTTGATTACTCGGGCGGAAACTTGCCCCGTTGATTCCTATATCGGCACCACTAACAAAATATTTATCTTCATAGCAAAATTTCTTCATCTAATACTCTGTTACTCCAAGCCCAACGACTGGTCAATCGTCCAGAATACATAGACCCGCATTAACCTTGCATTTACACTCAAAAACACTACAATTAGTGCAGCCATAAAGAAAAGCAACTACCTATAGTGTTTTGCATCCGTAAGCATTTGAAACTAGAAGCAGATCATGGAGTAACATCGGCATAAAGTTGGACTGCGCACTACTCCCCCTAACAAGGTAAAAGCATTTCGGCTCTCGCCCCAGACTAATTCGCTCTAACGGCGCAGTGATTTCATCACGCGCACAAGAAGAAAGCACCAAAATGACACAAGATATCAGTATAGAAGTCCTATTGGAAAAATACGCGGAAGCAGATGAAAAATCAGTGCAGGATGTGCGCCGTCGTGTTGCACGTGGCCTAGCGCAAGCAGAAAAAGCCGAACACCGTGCCAAATGGGAAGAAGCCTTCTTTCTTGCCCAAGAGAATGGATTTGTACCAGCAGGTCGTATCAATTCGGCTGCAGGACTAAAGATACAGGCAACATTAATTAACTGCTTTGTACAACCGGTAGGCGATGCGATCTCTGGCTTCAGTGACGGCAAACCCGGCATCTATGACGCCCTGCAACAGGCCGCCGAGACGATGCGCCGTGGCGGTGGCGTGGGTTATGACTTTTCCACCATTCGTCCCGAAGGGGCACATGTCAAAGGTACCAATTCCCGTGCCAGCGGTCCAATTTCCTATATGCGTGTATTCGATCGCTCATGCGAGACTGTTGAGTCCGCAGGTGCTCGTCGTGGTGCACAGATGGGCGTATTACGCTGTGATCACCCTGATATCGAAAAATTCATCAGCGCCAAAGACAAAGGCGATTTGCGTAACTTCAATATTTCGGTCGGTGTCACTGATGCCTTGATGCAAGCAGTCGAAAGCGATAGCGATTTTGAACTGGCACATATCGCCGCACCTGCTGCTGCACTAATAGAACAGGGGGCGACACAACGTGCTGACGGAAAGTGGGTCTATCGCAAAATCCGTGCAACTGACCTCTGGAAACAGATCATCGCGAGTACCTACGACCATGCAGAGCCTGGTGTGCTATTCATAGACAAAATGAACAGTGACAACAACCTCTCCTATTGCGAAGTGATAGAAGCGACCAATCCCTGCGCCGAGCAGCCTTTGCCACCATATGGCTGCTGCTGTCTGGGCTCCATCGATCTTTCACGTATGGTAAAAAATCCTTTCTCCAATCATGCAGGATTCGACTACGAACCGTTCAAGAAACTGGTACATGTCGCAGTGCGCATGTTAGACAACGTACTAGATGTGACCGCATGGCCACTGCCTGAGCAACAGCAGGAAGCACAGAACAAACGCCGCATCGGACTGGGCTACACCGGACTAGGTGATGCGCTGGTGATGCTAGGCAAGCGTTATGACACTGATGAGGCACGAAACTTTGCCGCAGACATCACCCGCATCATGCGGGATGAGGCCTATCTGGCCTCGGTAGAGTTGGCCAAAGAACGTGGAGCATTTCCACTACTACAAGCAGACCAATATTTATCAGCCCCGCGCTTTGCCTCACGCCTTCCTGATGAGCTTAAGGACAAGATTCGTCAACACGGCATACGCAACTCTCACTTACTATCCATTGCACCAACAGGCACCATCTCCCTAGCATTTGCGGACAATGCATCGAACGGTATCGAACCGGCTTTTTCGTGGTTCTACACCCGCAAGAAACGCATGATGGATGGCAGCAACAAGGACTATTCGGTGGAAGATCACGCTTGGCGTGTGTTCAAGCAACAGGGCGGTGATGTCAATAAACTACCTCCGGCCTTTGTTACCGCACTGGAAATTTCGGCGATAGACCATATGAAGATGGTGGCGGCAGTCGCGCCGTATATTGATACCTCTATCAGCAAAACTGTCAACGTTCCAGCAGACTATCCTTACGATGAATTTAAGGACCTATACACTGAGGCATGGAAAGCTGGCCTGAAAGGCTTAGCAACCTATCGCCCCAATAGTGTGTTGGGTTCGGTGTTGTCCGTCACACCAGAGAAAAAGGCTGAAGAACAACCGCAGGATTTCGTCTTCGATCAAGACAGGCGCATCGTATTGGAGGCAGCCCCAAAACCTGCGCTCGCCTCATTGCGTTGGCCCGGCCGACCTGAACTGCCTGCAGGTAGCGAAGGTTGGGTTTCACAGGTCGTCAAACATCCGCTAGGTAGTTTCGTGACCTTTGTCTCTCATACCAAGAATGGCTGCAACCATCCCTTCGAGGTCTGGGTCAACGGTTCTGAACAACCGCGCGGCTTAGGTGCCTTGGCAAAATCACTGTCCATGGATCTACGTACACGAGATCCAGTATGGATACGCATGAAACTTGAGATGCTGATGAAGACGGCTGGGGATGATACCTTTGATATGCACATGCCTCCAAACGGCGAAGTGATGCGCATGCCTAGCTTGGTAGCTGCATTTGCACATCTGCTTAAATTCCGTATAGAGGAGCTAGGTGCTTTGGAGATAAGCGATGGTGCGACCACTCCTATGATGGATGCGTTGTTTGCCAAAAAAGAACCCAAGACGGGAACAGATGGCACTATGAGTTGGACGGTGGACATTTCAAATGCAGGCAGTGGTGATGACTTCGTATTGGGATTGAAAGAACTAGTGTTGCCTGACGGTCAGCGTCGCCCTTACTCTATGTGGTTGTCTGGTGTTTATCCACGTGCCCTGGATGGTCTGTGCAAACTGCTCAGCTTGGATATGCGCGTCATTGATCCCGCGTGGATAGGCATGAAGCTTCGCAAGCTCCTTAACTTCGGTGAGCCATTGGGAGACTTCATGGCACGCGTACCAGGCGGCGTGAAGATGGAAAGCTATCCTTCTACTGTATCTTATGTCGCTAAACTCATCATCCATCGTTACGCCATGCTGGGCATACTCGACGAGAATGGCTATCCAGTGCAACAGATGGGCGTTCTTGAAGTTCCCGAGGGACAAATCAAACCAACCACTGCTATCAAGCCACTCGCAGGCAAAGTTTGCAAAGAGTGCGGCAATTCCACCTTGATCAAAAAGGACGGTTGCGAGTTTTGCACGAGCTGCGGAGCTATTGGTGCTTGCGGTTGAAAACGGGGGCTTTAGAAATCAGCTTATGATTTGTGGTGGTAAGCTCATGCTGTTTTAGTTAACATCTTCACAGGCATAATAACTTCAGGGGAGAATAAGATGGTCAAGACTATAGTTGGCGTCGTAATGATTCTATTAGCCGCAGGTGGATGGTTTTATCTAGATCATCTGAACAAAGAGGAACTGGCAGCTGCTGCCGAAATGAGAAAAGTAGTAGAAAACAATCGTGCACTCGCCATTGCCGCCGAAAAAGCAAAAGTCGAAGCTAGAGCACAGTTTGAGACACAAATTAGCGCTGACCTTAAGAGCTGTAAGGAAGTGGCTGAAAACGCCAATACTGAATTCCTCACCCAACACCAACTACCCGTACGCCGCAAACCTGGTCAGTTCACAATTCCTCCAGAAGCAACAGAAGAAGCAGCAAAGACATTAGATGCTGCCCATGCTGAGTGTCAGTCGATTTATGACAAGAGACTTGCAATAGGCATGTGACCGATCTTATACTTTTCTAGACTGAGGGCCTCGCAATATTGCGGGGCTTTTTTATGTCTCGATGGTCGTCAATAATAAAAAAAGCACCTACATCTACGTAAGTGCTTGATTATTTGGTGGGCCGTGCGGGGATCGAACCTGCGACAAACGGATTAAGAGTCCGCTGCTCTACCAGCTGAGCTAACGACCCGTTTTGACGTACAGTCAAAAGCGTTACGCATCGGTATAGATGCGATTTACAAAAACGCCCCACCATTTCTGGCAGGGCGATTTGTTTGTAAGGAGTCTGACGATGACCTACTTTCGCATGGAAGAACCACACTATCATTGGCGCGGAGTCGTTTCACTGTCCTGTTCGGGATGGGAAGGAGTGGGACCAACTCGCTATGGTCGTCAGACAAACTGTTAGGTTACTTGCGATGTTATGCAAGAACCGTGTTTGTTGTCACTTGAGTCTTTCGATTCAAGCAACGATATTTTTGGAAGAAGTAAATTAGGGTCTTGATTGTATCTATGCGTTACACCTTAACATTCACTTAATGTTATAGGATCAAGCCTCACGAGCAATTAGTATCAGTTAGCTTAACGCATTACTGCGCTTCCACACCTGACCTATCAACGTCCTGGTCTCGAACGACTCTTTAGGGGGGTTAAACCCCCAGGGAAATCTAATCTCAAGGCGAGTTTCCCGCTTAGATGCTTTCAGCGGTTATCTCTTCCAGATTTAGCTACCCGGCAATACCACTGGCGTGATAACCGGTACACCAGAGATCTGTCCACTCCGGTCCTCTCGTACTAGGAGCAGGTCCCTT
>JBBQKX010000004.1:0-55610 GCA_038327315.1 Burkholderiales bacterium
AACTTGCGCCATGCATCACCAGCAAGGTCGTCACGGTTTTTTTGATGCCAATAGGTCGCTTGATCGATTAAGGCTTGAGATGCACTCTCCACTGCCGCCCAAGCAGGCGACACACCTTGAGTCAGGGCGAGAATCAGACAAGCCAATTTTGTCATTTTGTGCATTTCGCTACTTTCTTCACTACTAGTTTGCCGTTCGGTTCAAAACGGTATCTTTGTTCCATCCAACCCTGCGAGAACAAGCCCAGCGCCTGTTCGTAATAATGCTTGGGCAAGCCCCCCATAGCAACGATGCGTGCTTGTTGCAGGCGTACAGTACTCATATCACCCCATGCAGTCAGAATAGGCAACATGGCGGCCGAGAATCCCGCTGGGCCTGCACCACTAACTTTGCCACTGACCACATCGATCTTCTCAGGCGGTAAGAGATCGCGTTTGATCACTTCATGCATTCCTGTCAACTGCTTCAATAATAATGCACGCTTAGGATCTTTAGCAGACATCAATCCTACCCAGAGGTAAACACGAACGGCTTCGTACCCCCCCTGATCGCCTTCCTGTACCTCAAATCCGAGTTTGGGTTTGACTACCACCCAATCAGCCGCCAATTTTGCCGGTGTAGTGGTCTCAATCATCTTCAATGTCGTTTCCATCAACCCCTGCCAAGGTCCCTCGGTATATTGCTCTGCCAAGCCTCGTAACACGGGCATAGGCAGATAGCTGGGATTCAATTTATAACTGCCGGATGATAACGAGAAACCTAATGGGCCGGGCAATAATACCGGCCCAACACCCTCGACATATACCACTAATTCCTTGGCGATGCGGGCTTGTATCAGTTCCGCTTGAGCACTTAGGATGTCATCGTGCCAAACTCGACCTGCTTGCGACAAGGTATAAGCCATCCACAGATCTGCATCACTGGCAGCATGTTCATCGATTACGCCCCAGCTATGGTCCTTGCGTTCACCCCATTTCCAAGCCATAAGTCTCGCCGTCATGTCACCACCGGTAAGATTGTTGCGTGTCCAAGTCAAGATCGTATCAAATGCTGTTCGATCATTCGCAATCAGTGCGAAAAATAAGGCATAAGCCTGTCCTTCGGAAGTTGTATATCCACCAGCCGAAACATCGATTACACGCCCATCAGGCTGCAGAAAGTCTTGCTTAAATGCTGTCCATGTAGACCAAGATTCACACGCTGTCTGTCCTGCCTCTGCCTTAACCGGCACGGCACATGCTGTCAGCGTGCTGGCTAGCAAGATGGCAAAGAATGTGATTAAACAGCGACGACTATATGGCACGGTCTTATTTTCCTAAGCTCAAGCTTTCTTACTCAGACGCTTAGCTGCGACCTTGCGTAACCAGCGGTACATCAATACGGCAAACAAGATGGATACCAATACGCCCAACAATACCGCGATGATAGGATGCGCAGTAATCCACCAACGTAATTTGGTATACCAATCCAAGTCACCGACATAATAGGTTTCTGCCAACTTGGCGCTCGCCACCGATTTGCGATCCAGAATCACGAAGTCACCTTGTATGTCGGAGATGCCCTCTCTGCTGTAGAAGATATCGGAGATTTTACTCAGATCACCAGCTTCATCTGCATAGAACACCACCGTGCTTCGCTTCGAATGCAGCGGCGATTCAAAGGCCATGATAGTCGCCAAGCTGCTGCCACCTTTATAACTGAGCATAGCTTCTGGACGGCTCAGGTCTTGCACATCCTGTCCGCTCCAGCGTAACCACAGACGTTTGAAGACACCAGGTTCGCGTATATGACGTTCGCCCTCGCGTTCCACAACAGGTAGATAGTCCGCCCATTTGCTCAACAAGTCCTGATGCTGTGCAGAGGCAATGATTATTAAATCGTCATCCGCGACCTTATCGATATCTGCGCTGGAGACGACTTCGTGACGCAATGCAGGATAGCCCGTGGACTCGCCCATGTGTCCCATCAGCGATAGATAAAGGGATATCTCGCTAGTATTGGCTTGGGCAGGCAACACCACCGCTGTCTGGGCCAGATCTGCCAGGCGCGTATAGGGAAAACCGATGTTGGCGAAAGCTGAAAGATCAGGCAATGGCGCGTAGTGTGCAAACTTGCTGAAATCCAATGTGGAGTCGGCATCGATAGCTCCCTGCATATTGTTGAGATAGTTGTCCTTACACTCCCCCTCCTTGGTGACGTCGAAGAAATAATTGAATTGCAACTGATTCCTCGCATTGAACTGATAAGGTGGAATCAGCACAGTCTCCTCACGTATCGCCTCGTTGCCGTCACGTAGTAATTTCGCCGCCTTTTCTATGTCACCGCTGTCACCCACATAATCGTTCAACGCCATCGCTTGCACGAAACGATTGTTGATATCGACATTCAGGCTGGAGCTCTTGTTGTAAGGTAGATTGGTGTAGCGATACTTCAATTCCACAGGGACGCCCGCGCTGCGCCAAGTGAATAGATCGGGCGGAATGCGGAAATCGACCTTGATAGGATCGTTGAAATAGCCATGCACTTGCATGTCATCCAGTCTGACCAACTCACCAAATCGAACGGCCCTGTCGGTAGGCAGCCATGCTGGCGCATCATAAGGTTTGCGGGCAGGCGGTTCGGTGGATTCAGAGATGAGTACGTGTTGTCCTGTCAGAGATTTCTGATTGAGTGTGATGGCGCGTGCAGCACGTAACATATCTTCGTCACTGCTGCCCGTGACCAGCAACAGTTTTGCACCGATCACCGTAGGATGGGGAATCAAAGATACTGCTGCACCACCACCGCCGGTCAAAGTACCGATGTGCTGACTGCCCTGTAGGAACACAACAGCATTGCCTTCAGGCAAGTTATCAAAAGTCACCGGGAAACGCGCACCACGATAACTTGCTAGACCGCCGAACCAGGAAGCGGTGATACCCGCTGCTTTGATTGTTCCCAGTGAGGGATTGCCAGCGAAAACAAAAGG
Organism: Burkholderiales bacterium; assembly: GCA_038327315.1. Lineage (GTDB taxonomy): Bacteria > Pseudomonadota > Gammaproteobacteria > Burkholderiales > Gallionellaceae > Gallionella. Next base: position 2,969 of record JBBQKX010000004.1, read on the forward strand.
CAGGTTTAGATTAGCATTATCACGTCTGTCAAAGAACGGCAAAGGCAATAACTTCAAATCATTCTCCAGCGTGATGGGCGCCAGTGTTAGCTCTATATGACCGAGGTTACTCATCTCCAACCACAGTGATGAGTGCATAGGGTCTTCACACTTGTAAGTGTAATGACCTATCAGTTTGAATTTGAGCTTATTGAAATCTGTGAAGTAGCGTGGGTCTAAATTAATTTCGTTACGATTGTTAACGCCCTGATCATGTGGCAAAGCCACCACCTGCACCACTTCGTCGTTCATCATGACCATCAGATGACTCAGCTCCTGAAGCAAAGACGGTGAATAGGTGTAAGTCAACTTCAGTTTGGCAGCAACTACCACCTCATCTGAGCGCACCGAGAACGGGAGGGTCATAGATCCTTCAGTACCGCGCAACATAATGGGCTGCATCGCACCCATCTGTTTGAAGCTGTAGGTGGCCGTGCGTAATTTGGCTTTACCATCGCTACTCAGACTGGCCTCATCGCTACCCAGCTTGATTGTGGTGGCGTCCTTAATCGTCTTAGCTTGGACGGCAACACTACCCAAGGCTAGTAATAGCATTGCAGTTGCAAGTGCGATGCTCTTAATTGATCGCAGCGATATCGTTTGTTTAGCCTTGCTTATCATGCTTGTTCTCTCCTAGCTTTGAAGCTCGAATAATATTTTCTGATGTACTCGCCCAACAAGCTGTTGAAGCGTGCGAAACCTGTGATACTTATTTGGAATACCTCTTTTAGTCCGGTCAGCGGATGGTCTGTCTTGTGATCACCCAACCATTCCTGCCATGCGTCTCCGCGTGAAAATGTCGCCGCCACCAACATCTGATAGTCCTCCATATGCATGTCGTCGAACTTGATGCGCAACACATGCCCATTGTTGTACGCAACGACACTAGGAAAACTAAACTCACGATCGCCACGGAAGATCGAAATTTGCACATGCTCACCCATCTCTACCGCCAGATGAGCAGGTAAATTTAATGCAAAGCCGCCTTCCGAGAAGTCCTCGGTATAACAAGACATAGTACGACCATTCTGTAAACGTACCATCGCCGGTAGCTTCATGTTGACCCGCCAATGTCGCCTTATCTGCTTAGTCTCAAACGCCACGGCCAGTGTCGCGAACAACAACATCAAGTTGTAGACGGTCCATAATAAGTTCAACAATACCGTGCCCCATTCATCCGCGTTCCACCAGAACAACCTGATGATACCAACCCCTAAGCCCGCTATGTTCAAACCTAAGATGGTCAGATATGGCACTGCGATTTGCCAGTCGAAATATTCACTTTCCACCATGCCGCCCTTGGCAGTCACGTTAAATTTACCCAATTTTGGATTGATCACCGCCACCGTAGTTGGCAGCAAAATGTACCAAGCCAACGCGGTCTCATATACCTCCGCCCAGAACGTATGGCGATACTTGCCCTGGATGCGCGAGTTGGCAACGTTAGCATGGATCAAATGCGGCAAGGCATAGACCGCGATTAAATCTGCGGAAGCTTGTATCACGTGTGCCTGAAAGAACATATACGACAACGGCGCAGTAAGAAAGATGATGCGAGGAATGCCGTAAAAAAAATGCATCATCGCATTCGCATAACACAAGCGTTGCGGCAAGGTCAGGCCTTTTCCCAACATCGGATTATCGACGCGAAATATCTGCGCCATACCACGCGCCCAGCGTATACGCTGACCGACGTGTGCAGACAAACTTTCAGTAGCTAGACCTGCCGCCTGAACGATACCTAAATATGCAGTGGTATAACCCAACCGGTGCAGTTTCAAAGCCGTATGAGCATCTTCAGTAACAGTCTCAATGGCGATACCACCTACTTCCAGCAATCTATCACGTCGTATCACTGCACAAGAACCGCAGAAGAAAGTAGCGTTCCATAAATCATTACCATCTTGAACTAAACCGTAGAACAACTCCCCTTCGTTAGGCATTGTGCGAAACTTACCCAGATTACGTTCAAATGGATCAGGTGAAATGAAATGGTGGGGCGTTTGCACCATCGCCAATTTCTTCTCTTCCAGAAACCAACCCACAGTCATCTGCAAGAATGAGCGCGTGGGGATATGGTCGCAGTCGAAGATTGCGACCAGCTCACCATGCGTATTGGGCAAAGCTGCATTGATGTTGCCAGCCTTGGCGTGGAAGTTATTGCTACGAACGACGTGGGTCACCCCTACCGATTCGCAAAATTCACGAAACTCCTCGCGCCTACCGTCATCGAGTATGTATATCTTCAGTTTGTCTCGTGGCCAATCCAGCGCCATGGCGGCGATCACCGTCGGACGCACTACCGAAAGAGGCTCGTTATACGACGGAATGAAGATATCTACGCTAGGCCACAATGCAGTGTCTTCAGGGAGCGGCACGGGCTTGCGCTTCAAGGGCCAAATGGTCTGAAAGAAACCAATTATCAGCACCAACCAAGCATAAAGCTCGGCAATGATGAGTCCCGCACCGAACATCAAATCAAAATCAAATGTGGCACTAAAAGTCTCAGTGAGTCGCCAATAGATATAGCGCGTAGAGACAATCAGCGACATGCAGATCAGGATCAGTGTGAACAGCGTCCCCACATAGCGGCGTATGTATAGCGCCAAGCCGCCGAAAACCAAAGAGAACAAGAATTGTTCGTGTAGTGTGAACGGTACAGAAATGAGAAAAAGAGACAGTAATGCACCAATTACTCCTACCAGCAACACCACGCCAGGTAAAGACCAAATCTCTGAATCAATGAATCCATCACCCAAACGATTGGGCAAGCCATATCGATATTGCGCATTAAGATTGGAACTATTGCTCCATTTGTAGCGCTCGCGAATTCCGGATAGGCTTTCGCGTATTCTCATTGAACTACGTACTGCATCAATTGCTTGGCGACATGATCGATATCGTGGCTTGCTTGGCTATGCGGCGCATAGGCGGCGACAGGTTTCTGGAAAGCCAAAGCTTCAGCGACAGCTTCATCCACATGGATCACACTACGCATTACCCTGCCAGCCAAATGCAGTCGCACCACTTCGATGACATCTTGGCCGAGCGAATTCATGCCATCAACCTGATTAAAGACATACATATTTTTAAAATCGAGACGCTTGTCGTGCATTTCTTCCAGCCAAGCTTCCATCGCAGGAAGAGTGGCGTAGGAACCACCATCGGCAAGTAACACAACCAAGGCGACATCGGCACACTGACAAGCTTGGCGCAGGTAGACTGAAGGACCAGGCGGCGTGTCTATCAACACCACACGCTTCTGTGCAAATCCAGCCGCATGCAATTGTTTGCCTATAAACTCCGGTTGTTCCTCCAACAACTGCTCGAATGACTCGCGCTCTTGCTCCGACACGTCACCATAGGGCACGCAATCCACACCGTATTCGCTGCGATAAACTTCTTCTTCCCAGCCCATACCAGAAACAGAAGCGGCAGCAAGCCCACTGCTGACCTGCGAACTTTGTCCAAAATGCAAATGTAGTGAGTTTTGCGGATCAAGATCTATAACCCCGACCGCACCTCCACCTAAAATCTTGGCTAAGGAGGCTGCGATATTCGCAGTCGCGGAAGTCTTACCTACCCCACCCTTCATCGAGATTACAGCGATGACAATCATGAGCGCCCTAATCTGCCAAAGAGTCCCTTGCTTGTCGTTGACTTAGACTTGGGCTTTTCTGCTATGGGCGTAGAGATACGCTGGAACACATTAGACAAGGCATCCTCGGGTAAAACTGTATCTTTGGGCAGTACTTGCTGCCCCCTACTACTGGCGGACGAGAACAAACGCTTCTCAGGCACAACCGCGGTTGTTTCAGCCTGATGTTTTGTGCGCACTGGCGTACTTGTGCGTATGCCCGCCTTAGGCGCTGTTGCTTCTTGCTTGACAGGATTAGCTTGCTTAGACTGAATCTGCTTCTTGAGACTGCCGGATAGTTGCTCACCTAAACCATGGTGAGGTCCTTGCGCTTTGACCGAACGCTGTGCATGTTGCACAGGCGTAGTCCAAGATTGTGATTTTTCAGCCTTAGAAAGTAATGGTGGTAAATCACGTTTTTCGGGCTGCACAGATGTTAACAAAGGCCAACGTGACTCCGCCACTTTAGCATCCGCATCTCTTGCGAGTTCACGGAAGTTATTAGCATCTGCCCCGAATGACTGGAATAATTTTTTAATGTCGTTATTGTTATCTTGCATTTAAATCTTCCGCTTATAGTGTGTATCCTCAGCGTCCTAGATTGAACCACATACTCATCGCAGTGGACTCATCCATGTTTGCTGTCACATGCATCTCATCAGATGCGCCCAATATCTTGAAGATTGACTCGTAAAATCCTTCCAGCAAGCCAGCACTCCAAGTCAGGGAAGATTCCCCGAATGCTTCCGCCAAGGGAGCTGCATGATGGACAATCTCGACCACTGCATTCGCTTCACTCAACTCTACCCAACCCCAATTCATCTGTAGCCAAAAATCATTGATGATTTCCTGTAACTGCGACAAGGTCGTGACATCCTCGCAGTGAGAAGACAGCTCTTCTGCCAGATTCTTACCCGTATTAAAAAATAGACTGCGCAGATCTTCTGCACTGGCATTACGCTCAAGTTCCAAAGCTAAAGAGCGCAGCACTGGCATCCATTGCATGCTGACTTGTTGCGATCGAAAGTACTGCTCGAAGTTGTCTTGTGACATTTTCTATCCTAAACGGTAACTCTCCCCCCTGAATAACAATAGAGGAGTTATAACTAATAAATGCGACGTGTAGCTTATAGCGCTGAATAATACAGTTTTTTTGCTAGTTAATCTCTAGTAAACGAATGAATTTTTGCTCATCTAATACGTTCACTCCGAGTGTCTGAGCTTTTTCCAACTTACTACCTGCCTCTGCGCCGGCGACAACAAAATCGGTCTTCTTGGAAACGCTACCACTGACCTTGGCACCTAGTGCTTCCAATCTTTCCTTGGCCTCCTCGCGACTCATACTGAGCAAAGTTCCTGTGAGTACGAAAGTTTTACCGCTATAAGGCAGCTCGACTGATGGCTGTATCTCATGCTCTGACCACACCACACCACAGCTACGCAACTGCTCCAAGACCTCGATATTATGCGGCTCTTGCAGGAAACTCACGATGCTCTTCGCCACTACGGGGCCGACATCCCGCACCTGCAGCAGCGCATCCTCATCAGCTGCCAAGATGGCATCCAAACTTCCGAAATGCTGGGCCAGGTCCTTCGCTGTAGCCTCTCCCACATTACGTATTCCCAGCGCAAAAATAACTCGAGCAAGTGTGGTCTGCTTGCTGTGCTCGATCGCAGCCAACAAATTTACGGCCGACTTCTCGCCCATGCGTTCCATATTGATGATAGCCAAAATACCAAGACGATATAGGTCCGCTGGTGTTCGGATAATGCTGGCATCGACCATCTGCTCCACCAACTTATCTCCCAATCCATCTATATTCATGGCGCGGCGACTGGCGAAGTGCAGCAAAGCTTGTTTGCGTTGCGCAGGGCAGAACAAGCCGCCCGAGCAACGCGATACCGACTCGTCCTCTGCCTTGTGAACATGTGAACCGCATACTGGGCACACTATCGGCATAACAAATTCACATACATCCGATGGTCTGCGTTCCAACACCACACGGACCACTTCGGGGATTACATCACCCGCACGGCGTACGATGACAGTGTCCCCTATACGCACATCTTTACGGCGTATCTCATCTTCGTTATGTAATGTTGCATTGGTGACAGTGACGCCGCCCACGAAAACTGGTGCCAAGCGCGCCACCGGTGTCAGCGCACCAGTGCGACCAACTTGGATATCGATTTCCAATAAGGTGGTGCTAGCTTCCTCGGCGGGAAATTTGTGCGCTATAGCGAAACGCGGGGCCCTAGACACGAAACCTAGTCTTTGTTGCAACTCCGTATCGTTAACCTTATACACCACACCATCGATAGCAAAGGGTAGACTTGCCCGCATCTCGCCCATATCACGAAAATATTCCAGCAAACCTTCAACTCCACGCACCACACGACGTTGCTTGGCGACAGATACACCCCAGCTTTGCAGCAAGGCCATCTGCTGATGGTGTTCACTCGGTAGGGTTGCGCCCTCACAATACCCCAAGGCATAGGCGAAGAAGCTCAGTTTGCGTGCGGCAGTGATACGCGAATCCAACTGACGCAAAGAACCCGCTGCGGCATTTCGCGGGTTGACGAACTCTTTGTCACCCTTGGCGCGTTGATTTGCATTGAGCGCTTCGAAATCGCGATTGAACATCAGCACCTCTCCACGCAACTCGACATCAGCGATGTTCTCTTTGAGGCGCAAAGGAATGTCGCGCACAGTGCGCAAATTCTCAGTAACATCCTCTCCCACACTTCCATCGCCACGCGTCGCACCCTGTACGAACAGGCCATTGCGATAATTCAAAGTGATCGCCAAACCGTCGAACTTGGGCTCGACCGCATACTCAATTTGATCAATACCCAATGACTCGCGTATACGCGCATCGAAGGCGCGTACCTCTTCCTCGCTAAATGCGTTATTGAGAGACAGCATGGGTATGCGATGCTGAACTTCCGCAAAAACCTTTAGGGGGGCTGCGCCCACACGCAAACTTGGACTATCTGCAGTCTGCAGTTCAGGATGCTGTGTTTCCAAAGACTGTAGTTCGCGGAACATAATATCGTACTCAGCATCGCTGATAGTAGGATCATCCATCACGTAATAACGATGGTTATGCTTATCTATCTGCTCACGCAGTTGCTCGATCTTTTCTTTAGCAGACATTAAGAGAACAACCTGCGAGCCTGCGCACTTCCCGGCGCGATAATGTTATCTACCATAATGGATTCAACTGCCACTATCTGGGCGCGGATGGCTTCCAGTCCAGAGGGTGTCAACACCACACGTTGATCATCGACAAGATTGAGTTGTAACTCCTGAGCCAACTCCTGAGCCACCCTGACCATTACATCGAAATGCTGTGCAGGTTGTGTCACACGCGGCACATCTAACAAAAGCGTGATTGCGTTACTGGTTGCATTCGCTAAAGTGTGGTGTTGGAAAGGTTTGGTGTCCTGATTAATTAGACTGAATAGGCTCATGCCCTGCTCGTTGAGTAAATGGAATGCACCATCAGACTCCAAGCGCATATTCTGCAATGCGGCTGCTTGAGCGATACGACTGGCCAGCAGCATGCGCTCGCCACTCGGTACCAGATTGATACCAACCATTTGATCGACACTTGCACACAGGGTATCGAGTTCGATCGCAAGTGCATGGGTCGCCGTTACCTCGGGCACTGTGACCTCCGCCTGTATTTGCTTAGCTATCCCTAAAATCAGGTCACGAAAATCAGCCAGCTTTGTGGCACTAATTACGCCACCTCTATCCACCAGCTGCACAGCAATACGCAAATCCGTGTACAAGGACTGGCCTTCCGCGATAACACGTTCCCAGCGCTGACCATTCAGAGTCAATCCACACACTTGCACTGGCTTACCAAAGTCAAACTTGCGTTGCCAAAAACCGCCCAACACACCACCGGCAGCTGCTTCTTGCATGCGAAGATTGATGATGAAATCGCTGCGAGCATCCAGCAATGAGCATGACTCATCTAGGATGTTGCTAGCAGGGATATTTTCTACTACCGCTGACTCTACTTCAGCCTCGAATGCTACCGTATGCTCCACAACTTGTGCAGCAGGTACTATTGGCGCTGATTTTGAGACGCCATCTTGGTAAAGCGCATCGGCGTGGTTAGCTTTGAATGCAAAGCCAAACTTACGACTCAACCTGCGCTGCTGCCACCAACCGTAAAGGTACACCACGATCATCACGCCTATGCCTATCAGCAGCAAGGCAGCTTGTAACTCACTCATATCCGAACACCCGTATGTACTGCGAGATTGAAGCCGCGATTATCGCAAGCGATAGCCCAAATGGCAAAGCTAAGCTTTTAAAATTTCCGTAACTCAAACTATGCTAAAGGGAGTTCTGTATTGCTCATACCTATACTGGCCACTTCGTCCAAAGCTTTGAGGAACACAGGATGCTCGTGGAGTTGTGACAAACCTATCGCATGTGCTGCACCACGCATGTGTGTAAGCCGTACTCGACTGGTTACTGGCATGTCCCATTGCAGTCCGTTCAATAACTCATCCGCAGACTCAGGTTTATTACATACCAACACCATGTCACATCCAGCTTGTAGTGCAGCTTCGGCTCTTTGCACAATGCCGCCCGCCACAGTCGCACCTTCCATGCTCAGGTCATCACTGAAAATCACCCCCTCGAAACCAAGTTGCCCCCTCAATATCTGTTTCAGCCACACCGGCGAGAACCCAGCTGGGCGCGCATCCACCTTGGGATAAATGACATGTGCAGGCATCACGGCAGTCAGCCCATAAGCAATCATCTGTTTGAAAGGAATCAAATCGGCCAATTCGATATCAACGAATTCGCGATCATCCACTGGTATGTCCAGATGTGAATCGGCGACTACATAGCCGTGGCCTGGGAAATGTTTGCCCACAGTATGCATACCGCCCTGCCGCAATCCTTGCAACAAGCTATGGGCCAGTTCGGCGATTGCTTGTGGCTCACTATGGAACGCTCTGTCGCCGATTACGGTACTCTGTCCGTAATCCATGTCCAGCACAGGCGTGAAACTAAAATCAACCCCACAACCGCGTAGCTCTGCAGCCAGCACATAACCTGCTTGTTGAGCTAAGTGACGTGCTTTATGAGGATGCACATCCCATATCTTGCCCAGTTCACGCATCGCAGGAATCTTGGTGAAGCCGTCACGAAAACGTTGCACCCTGCCTCCCTCATGGTCAACAGCGATGAGCAATGGCGGAGTGCGTACCGCATGTATGGCCGCGGTAAGTTGCGCGAGTTGAGCGGGCGACTCATAGTTACGCTTGAACAAGATTACGCCACCCACCAGAGGATGCATCAAGCGCGCCTCATCCTCCGCTGTTAAGCGCGTCCCCACCACATCCAACATCACAGGTCCAAAACCCATACCTATTCCTTAATTAGTTTCCAATACCACGAATGCAACAATCATAGTGCGCTCGTCACTGATAGAAAGATGATGTCCGGTAACACCGATTTGCGCTAGATAAGTACGGAGCGTCTCATCAAAACACAACACCGGCTTACCTAAGCCATCATGACTGACACTGATGCGATGTAGGGAGACCGGATGCCGCAGACCACTGCCTACAGCCTTGGAAAGAGCCTCTTTGGCGGCGAAGCGTTTGGCTAAAAATCGCACCGGTTGTGATTGTGCGGCCCACTCCTGAAGTTCTACCTCACTCAATAGCTTGTGAGCAAAACGAGCACCATGCTTCTCATACACACGCTCTATGCGCGCATACTCGACGATGTCGGTGCCTATGCCAAAGATCATCTAGCAACAGCCAGCAGGTCTTTCATCTTCTTCACTGCGGCTTCCAAGCCTATAAACAAGGACTCTGAGATGATGGCGTGACCGATGTTCAGTTCGACCAGGTTCGGGATGGCAACGATGTCTTGCACGTTATGATAGTGCAAACCGTGTCCTGCGTTCACTTGTAAACCTTGTGCATGCGCATGTTGTGTCGCACTACGTAGACGCTCCAGTTCGTACAGATGCTCGGGCACACTTTCGGTCTCTGCGTACTTACCGGTATGCAGCTCAATAACGGGGGCACCCGCACGCTGTGCAGCGTCTATCTGCTTATGGTTGGGATCGATGAACAATGAGACACGTATGCCAGCATCTGCACACCGTTCGCAAGCCGATTTGATGATGTCAAAATAGCGCACCACATCCAAGCCACCTTCGGTGGTCAACTCTTCACGCCGCTCGGGTACCAGACACAAATCGTGCGGCTTGGTACGTAGAGCGATAGCAATCATTTCTTCAGTGACCGCACTCTCCAGATTCATGCGAACTTGCAACATGTCGCGTAGCGAGCTCACATCATGATCCTGTATGTGGCGACGGTCTTCACGCAAATGTAAGGTAATCGCATCCACGCCAGCCGACTCAGCCAACAATGCCGCACGAATAACATTGGGATAACGCGAGCCGCGTACTTGGCGCAAAGTCGCCACGTGGTCGATATTCAGTCCTAGTTTAATCATATCTTCTGCAACTCCTTGATTAGTTCTCGCGTATGCAGCGCTTTGCCACCCAAGTGGTGGTTGAGCAACACACGCATCAATTGTTTGCTTTGCTGCGCGGTCACTGGATCAGCATAATCATCGGCCGCCATGTCTAGCAGTGTCTTACCTGACACCGGCAATCCGCTACGCACATTGCCATTATCTAGCACTGGGCCATGGTCCAAGGCGTAACGGTATTCGCGCTGCGCATCGATAGCCACGCCACTATCCGCTTCACGTTCGAGTACCAACGCGTAACCCAGTTCCTGAAGTAGATGCTTCTCGAAACAACGCAATGTGGCGGCATGGTCTTGCTCATGCGCCAATCTATACAGTGTGGCACGGTAGTAATCGAATAATTGTTCGTGCGCATCATCCCTAGCCAGCAAGTTAATCATCAGCTCGTTCAGATAGAATCCGCACATCAATGCCGTGCCTTGCAAATAAGGCTGTCCGCCCTGCCAATGCGCGTTGTGCAGGGTGCGCACTTCACCTTTGCCGAACCAGCTCAATAACAATGGCTGAAAGTTCATCAGCAGGCCACGCAGATTCGATTTGGGTCTGCGTGCACCGCGCGCTACGATGGGCAAGCGGCCATGACTGCGACTGAATACGTCTATGATAAGACTGGTCTCGCGAAAAGGATAACTGTGCAGTACGAAAGCAATCTCGTCCTGCTGTCTGTCATGCCTTTGTGGAGATGTCATTCGTAACCCAGAGTACGCAGTACGCGAGCATCGTCAGCCCACCCACTACGGACTTTGACGAACACCTCTAGGAACACCTTACCGTCGAACAGTTTCTCCATGTCCAAACGCGCTTGGGTAGCGATTTCCTTGAGCTTTTCGCCCTTACTGCCGATGAGCATCGCCTTGTGTACATCCTTGTCGACCAAAATGGCCGCACTGATGCGGCGCAACTTACCTTCCATCTTGAATTGCTCTATGACCACACTGACCGAATAGGGCAACTCATCACCCGTGAAACGAAATACCTTCTCGCGCAACATCTCGGCGGCAAGGAATTTCTCAGTGCGATCAGTTATGTCATCGGCGTCATAAATCATCTCGCTTTCTGGCAAGAAACGTCGTAAGGCTTGCTTCAACTCTTCTAGTCGTATGCTCTTCTTGGCACTGACAGGCACGATCTCGGCGAACTTAAAGTCTGCGGAAACACGTTCGGCAAATGCAAACAACTTACCCTTATCCTCCACTTCATCGATCTTATTGATGATCAGCAGCACTGGGATATTGTCCGGTAGCAGCTTCAAAACCTCTTGGTCACGCTCATCGTAGCGCAGCGCTTCCAACACATACAAAACGACTTGAACGTCACGCAGACTACTGGTGACGACTCGATTCATTCCTCGATTGAGCGCATTCAGATGTTTGGTCTGGAAACCTGGTGTATCCACAAACACGAACTGTGAATGCTCATCTGTAAAGATGCCATGTATGCGATGACGTGTAGTCTGCGCCTTGCGAGAAGTGATACTGATCTTTTGCCCGATGAGGTGATTAAGCAGGGTCGATTTACCTACATTTGGACGACCCACAATAGCAACGAAACCACTGCGAAATGATTCTTCTGGGACTACATTCTCGGTATTCATTTATTTCCTATCGATTGATAAGCGGATCGTGCCGCTTGTTGTTCAGCGAGACGGCGCGTCGCGCCTTCTCCATGTGTGATGATCTTTAGTTCAGGTACCGCACATTCGACTTTGAACACTTGTTCATGCGCCAAACCTTTGGTACCCAGTACCGTATAGGTAGGCAAAGCGATGTACTTACTCTGCAGGTACTCCTGCAACAGGGTCTTAGCGTCTTTACCCAGCGTTTGGATATCCACTTGAGCTAAAAATGGAACATAAAGATGTAATACCACCTGTTCGGCTGCCTCATATCCCGCATCAAGAAAGACCGCACCAAATATAGCTTCCAGCGCATCGGCTAAGGTAGAAGGACGACGGAATCCTGCGCTCTTGCGCTCCCCTTCCCCCAACTTTAGGTAACTGCCTAGATCGAGTTGCTGCGCAAAGTTCGCCAGCGTCTCTTCTTTTACAAGATTAGAACGAAGTCGTGACAACTCACCTTCGGTCAATTGAGGGAAGGTGCTACTCAGGTGATGGGCGATAACACAGCCCAAAACACTATCCCCCAGAAATTCCAAGCGCTCGTTATGCTCAGGCGAAAAACTTCGATGTGTTAGCGCTCTTTGCAGCAATTGCGGCTGCTGAAAGTCGTAACCCAGCAAGCGGCTTAAGGCCGAATGCTGGGTCTGGGGCATACGCAGAGTCGTATTATTTGCCGGCACTTGTGGGATTGAAATCCATGATGAGGCTGACATTACCACCTAACTTCACCTTAACTGAATAGCTCGCAGACAAAATAGGGCGTCCATCTTCCCCAACATCCAACTCAATATCAGCTGCCTTAATACCTGTGATACCGTCTATAGAGGCACGTCTTTCGTATGACAAAATGATGTCATGCGTACTCGCCTTTTTCATCTCTGGATCATGCGAAACAGTGTCGAATATATTCTGGATCTTGGCATCCTCCATATAAGCCGGTATCAGCTTGAAGGCAAAAAGCGCCAATATGACCAATACAAAAAGCCCCACGATGAATCCACCAAAGGTGATACCCGCTTGCTTACTGCGCGATTTTGCATTCATAGTTATTGCCCTCACTTAGTTTATCGACAAACCTACACGCTTTAGATCTGAGAAGTTCATCCAGATGAAAAAAGCTTTACCGACAATTTGATGATCGGGAACAAAACCCCAATAGCGACTATCACGGCTGTTATCGCGATTATCGCCCATCATGAAATAATTTCCGGCTGGCACTTTGCAGACCACTTTGCTTTCATCATATTGACAGTTCTCAAAACCTTTGAAATCTGCGACCGCCTCCAAATGCACATTCGGCATCTCTGGGTTTACTAACAATGGATGTTTATGCTCGCCCAACTCTTCGATGCGCCTTTCGGTATGCACAAAATTTAGACCACTTTCCACATAATTATAGTCACCATCAGCAGTCTGCTTAATCTCGGCACCGTTGATGGTTAAACGTTTGTTTTTATATTCTATGGTATCTCCAGGCAATCCAACCACACGCTTGATGTAATCAACTGAAGGGTTCTCAGGGTAATGGAACACCATTACATCACCCCGTTGAGGATTGCCCAAAGGAATGATCTTCTGATTGATAATGGGCAGGCGTACACCATATGTGAATTTGTTCACCAGTATGAAATCGCCCACTTGTAAAGTCGGAATCATAGAACCGGATGGTATCTTGAAAGGTTCAAATAAGAAGGAGCGTATACAGAACACCAGCAGTATGACGGGAAAGAAACTCTTGGCGTATTCCACCCAAACAGGCTCTGGCGACCCCTTGCTACGTTTAGCTGCCAGTAAAAACTTATCTAGCAACCAGATGCCGCCAGTTACTAGCAACAATACAAACATAATCAACGCGAAATCCATTTTCTTCCTTTAATCGTCCACACGCAGAATCGCCAAGAAGGCCTCTTGCGGAATTTCCACATTACCCACTTGCTTCATGCGCTTCTTACCCGCCTTCTGTTTTTCCAACAACTTCTTCTTGCGTGAGATATCCCCACCATAACATTTGGCCAATACGTTTTTGCGCATCGCTTTAACGTTTTCGCGCGCGATGATGTTCGCGCCTATGGTCGCCTGTATCGCCACGTCGTACATCTGACGCGGTATCAATTCGCGCATTTTGGCAGCCACTTCACGACCACGATATTGGCTATTAGCTCTGTGCACGATGACCGCCAATGCATCCACCTTTTCGCCGTTGATGAGCATGTCGACTTTAACCACGTCAGCTGAACGATATTCCTTAAACTCGTAGTCCATAGATGCATAGCCGCGCGAATTCGATTTCAACTTATCAAAGAAATCCATCACGATCTCAGCCATCGGCATCTCATAGACCAGATTGACTTGCTTACCGTGGTAACTGATATTTATCTGGCTGCCGCGCTTCTGCGTACATAGGGTAATCACTGCGCCCACATACTCATTGGGCATGTAGAGGTTCACAGTGACAATGGGCTCTCTAATCTCATCTATCTTAGATGGATCCGGCATCTTAGAAGGATTATCCACCATCACCACAGTGCCATCGCGCATCAGTACTTCGTAGATTACGGTAGGTGCTGTCGTAATCAAGTCCATATCAAACTCTCGCTCCAGACGCTCCTGCACAATCTCCATATGCAGCAAACCCAAGAAGCCGCAACGGAAACCAAAACCCAGTGCCTGCGAGACCTCCGGTTCGAAACGCAGTGCCGCATCATTCAATCTGAGTTTTTCCAGTGAGTCTCGCAGCGCCTCGTACTGATTCGACTCCACTGGAAATAGACCGGCGAACACTTGCGGCTGAACTTCCTTGAATCCCGGCAAAGGTTCAGCTGCGGGTCGCGCAAGATGGGTAATGGTGTCACCCACGCGTGCATCTTTCAATTCTTTGATGCCGGCGATAATAAAGCCTACTTGCCCCGCACTCAGGGTAGGTCGATCCTGAGCCTTAGGGGTGAACACACCAATATGTTCTGTGAGATGTTGCGCACCCGTAGCCATGAAAGATATCTTCTCTTTAGGCTTGAGCGTGCCGTTCTTGACCCGCACCAACATCACTACGCCGACGTAGTTATCGAACCATGAATCTATGATTAGCGCTTGCAAAGGTGCATCCACATCACCGACTGGAGGGGGTATTTTGACAATCAATGCTTCGATTACATCCTGTACGCCCAATCCAGATTTTGCAGAACACAGAACCGCATCGTGCGCCTCTATGCCAATGACTTCCTCGATCTCATCGATGGCGTTCTCAGGATTAGCCGAGGGAAGATCAATCTTATTCAACACTGGCACGACTTCAACACCCAGGTCCAACGCTGTATAGCAGTTCGCAACTGTTTGTGCCTCTACGCCTTGAGATGCATCCACGACCAACAATGCGCCCTCGCAAGCTGACAAGGAACGAGAAACCTCGTACGAAAAGTCTACGTGTCCTGGCGTATCGATGATATTAAGGTTATAGATTTGTCCATCTCTAGCCTTATAAGATAGCGCTGCGGTCTGCGCCTTGATGGTAATACCGCGCTCACGCTCAAGATCCATTGAGTCAAGAACTTGGGCTTCCATTTCACGGTCGGACAAGCCGCCACATAATTGAATGATACGGTCAGCCAGGGTGGATTTGCCGTGGTCGATATGAGCAATGATGGAGAAGTTACGGATTAGCTGCATGAGGTTCCAAATAAAAATCCCGCCGATACTCGGCGTTATGCCGAGTTTCGGCCATTTCGCAAAGCGCGAATTCTAGCCGAATTGAGCGGGAGACGCTGTACCTTCTATGTGTTGAGCTTATTTTTCATCCAATTTGATCGCCACATAAGTCGCTACATCTCCGCGGCGTATCAATAAGGCCACATTGCGACCCTGTGGGACTTGTTTGAGCAGGTCATTGAATTGCTTCAAAGTGCGTATCCTTACATTGCCTAGAGCCAAAACCACATCTCCGCGTTGCAAACCTGCTGAACGCGCTGCGCCGCCTTTTACAGCCTGTATTAATAAACCTCCAGGTAGCTGCAATTCCTGCAACTGATCTTTGCTTAACTCACTGACTGAAAGACCCATTCGTGCGATGCTTGCTCCACCGTCATCGTCTTGCTTATCGTCAGAGTGGGCTGCGACACTTTCGTCTTGCATCTTCGCGATAACTACGCTGACCACCTTGGCAGCACCTTTACGCCAGAGTTCTATCTCAACCTTGTTACCTGGTTTGGTAGCTGCAACCATACGCGGCAGATCGCTGGAACTACGCACCACTTTACCGTCGAATTTGAGGATAACATCACTCACCTCGATACCAGCTTTATCGGCAGCGCCACCCTTTTCCACGCTGCTTATCAGCGCGCCATTAGGTTGTGACATGCCAAAGGATTCTGCCAACTCACGGGTCAGTTCCTGTATGGTCACACCTATACGACCTCGTGTAACTTTGCCGGTACTACGTAGCTGATCTGCCACTTGATTGGCTACATCGATGGGTATAGAGAACGACAGCCCCATTGAGCCACCGGACCGTGTATATATCTGAGAATTGATGCCTACCACTTCTCCATTCATATTGAACAAAGGACCGCCAGAATTACCAGGATTGATAGCGACATCTGTCTGTATAAATGGTACGAAATTGTCTTGCGGCAACGAGCGCCCTTTAGCACTGACGATACCTGCAGTCACGCTGCTATCGAAGCCGAATGGCGAACCTATCGCCACAACCCATTCACCGACTTTCAACTTATTGGGGTCACCCAACGTCACCTTGGGCAAGCCCGTAGCATCAATCTTGAGTACAGCCACATCAGTACGCCTGTCTGCGCCTATCACCTTGGCGCTGAACTCACGCTTGTCGGTCAAACGAACAGTGATCTTATCTGCATGATCAACCACATGAGCATTCGTCATGATATAGCCATCCGAGCTGAGTATGAAACCTGAACCTAGAGATTGGGACTCTTGCTCACGTGGCATCTGGGGAGCGAAACGACGAAAAAACTCGTAGAAAGGATCACCCTCTTGCATATCAGGCATAGCAGTATTGGCACGGATAATCTGAGTGGTACTGATATTCACAACCGCTGCGCCCTGATTTTCTACTAACTCAGTAAAATCCGGCAGCTCTTTAGCAGAAACAGATTGACTGACCAGCACACTCATCAAAATGGTGAACACTAACGCAAAAGCTTTACTCAACATCCCTTACTCTCCTTAATGACCAACAAGAATAGAAAGTTTCAAACTGTGCTTCGTCTGGCGATATAGGGCTTATTCGTAGCATTCGGCCTATTAGCCGACACTAGCCTTGCCAGCGCAAATCCTAGCAATAGTCCAGTAACAGCCCCCACGGCGACAGATGCATCTCCAGCTTGTATAAAATTCGCAATACCACCCAGTATGACCATCAACGCCAAAGGCAATATATAAAGCAAACCTATGCCCCGCAGTACAACACCATCAGCAACCGAGATAATGACCTCATCACCCACGACCGCACCTATGGAATTCTCGACTTCAAAACGCTTGGGCTTGCTACAGAATAGTTGCGCGACCTTACTAGACCCGCAACCTTTGCCATTACATTGCTCACAGCTACTGACATCAGCCGCAGCGACCCAAGCAGTCTGATCTTGTAATTTAATGACAGTGGCTCGTGTTTCCAACATGACTAACTACCGTTATAACGTAAAGAGTCTAGAACCTGCATGACGGTACGAGGAGGCACATCGCCAACAACGGTGTATAGATGCTTATCGACCACCTTGTGGTACAGATTCAGCCCACCGCGACTGGTTAGACCTTCCATGTCATCATCCTCATCCGCATCAGCTAACTCTATGAACACGGAAATTGCACTCAACCCATCGGAGTAAACCATTTGAGTGACAGGGGAATGCTTGCCGCGCATTGGTCGTTTGACCTCAGTCAGTTTTTTGAATCCTGCCGGTATGGCATCAACCACCCAACCGCTATTAAAAATCTCGGCACTCATATCCTTGGATTTCGTCTTGGACATGCCAGACATACTGGAAGCTTTATCATTGATTATGGCAGCCCGATCGAGATCACCGCCAATCTTAAGTTGGGTGAAGGCGTATTGCTCAACTACCTTTCCCTTCTCACTCAAAACTTCTGCTTTAACCAACAACCCTGTATCACTATTCACCCAAAACTTGCGGGTGTATCGTAGATTATCCTTAGGCTGAAACAACAAAATTTGGGCGTTATATCCTGCGACAGTTCCATTACCAAGATCTTTGATAATGTAATTTCCATTCAAAGCAGAAATCTGTTCAGGCAGCAAAGATGGGAAGCCTCCTCGTCCAGGCTGACTATCTACTTGCACCATCTTGTGGTTAAAAAAACTCCAAACTTGACCGTGATGGCGAACAATTTCCCGCTTGGGTCCATCCAGACTCTCAATCTTTTCGTATTCACTATCAGCCTCAACAAAATGCGTAATACGAGAGGTCTCTAAGTGATTGCCATACTGATATACAAATACACCTGTGTATTCGGTTTGATGACCTGCAAATGTAATAGTCTTCAGCCAGCTGATGTTAGCCTGACTTTCTTCCGCAAAACTCTGACTCATCGCAAAAATGAGTCCGAAACTTGCTAACCACCACCTCATTGCGTTTTATCCTCAGCGCTGTATGCGACAGTGCGTATATATGCCGCACCACCATCCATATCATTTGAAGGAGAAAACTCCTGATGAGCCATCAAGTAATCATTTGATTGAGACTGTATCTTCATACTGGCTGCTTTAATGTTCAAATTCTGCATAGCTAATTGAGGATTATTCTCGGGAGCAATTTGCACCGACATCCACGCCACCACACCGAATGCCATCACGGATGCGGCAGCGGACAAAGCGATATTGCGAACCTTTTGACTGATACCACGACTGTATGGCGCCAATATGGTGGGTTCGAGTTGCATACGTTCACGCACCAGTGAACTGATATCACGGCTTATATAGTCTGGTTGACGCAAAGCATCGCCAATCAAATGGTAGGCAGACCAATCAATATGCGCATGCCTGTCTCGCTTCAACTGATCAAGCAATATGTCAGCCTCATCTTCAAACAACTCACCATCCATCAATGCGGAAATTTTATTTTTCATGATTACCACCGATTACCTTTACTAGTTTCCAATAGGGGACGTAAATTTTCGGCGATAGCCTCACGTGCCCTAAATATCCTTGAGCGTACTGTACCGACAGGACAGTTCATCACACTCGCAATCTCTTCATAACTCAAGCCTTCAATTTCGCGCAAAGTCAGCGCACTGCGCAAATCCTCAGGCAATTGCTGCAATGAAGACTGCACCACTTCGACAACCTGTTTACTCATGAGTTCATTTTCTGGCGTACTAACTTCTTGAAGCAAGCTAGCATCCTCGAACGACTCCGACTCTTCAGCATCAAAATACGTGCTCGTGGGCGGCCTACGCTTATTCGATAACAAGTGATTCTTGGCTGTGTTGATACCTATGCGATACAACCAAGTATAAAAAGCACTCTCACCTCTAAATCCCGGTAATGCCCTATATGCCTTGATAAATGCATCCTGGGTCACATCTTCAGCCTCTGCCGGATTACGCACGAATCGCGAAATAAGCCTACCCAATCTGCGCTGATACTTAGAGACCAGCAAATCGAAGGCATGCTTATCCCCGCGCTGAACGCGCTCTACCAACTGCTGATCGACTTCTCGGTCTGCCATCCCTGAATTTCCAATTCTTTATTATTTTATGCACGACAATCTATGGGTGATACTTCTCGAGGTTTGACCCACACTAGATTGCCAAGCCCCGACAAGACCTTGTGATTTTAGATTAGTTCCATGAATTTCCCTAGTTTTTATACATGCTCCTACAATACAAACAGGATTATGTTCATTTCGTCGATAGATGCATCAACCAAAATTCTATCCATCTCCACCATGCTTAGCATTCTAGCGGTCAACCCCCTACACGTGGACAGCCCTGAAAAATTCAACTCATCGCTTGCAATACATTTGCTATAGTCCCAGCCTCGGCTAAAGATAATATTCAAATTGCTAAAATTCGATACTCTCATCATCGGCAGCGGATTGGCGGGACTGACCTTAGCCCTTAAGCTGGCGGAACATCAAAAAATCGGCATCATTACCAAACGCTCCCTACTTGATGGTGCGAGTAGTTGGGCTCAGGGTGGGATCGCTGCAGTGCTATCCGAGGAAGACTCTGTCGCAACTCATATAAAAGATACCGAGATTGCAGGTGCGGGATTGTGTGATGCAACTGCCACACGCTTCGTAATCGAAAATGGCAAGGCAGCTATAGATTGGTTGATACAACAGGGCGTGCCCTTCACCAAAGACCCTGCCACACACTCCGGCTTCCATCTGACACGCGAGGGCGGTCATAGTGAGCGGCGCATTATCCATGCAGCTGACCGCACTGGTCAGGCGGTACAGGAGACTCTCGCACGCAAGGTGATGCAACACGCCAATATCACCTTACTAGAAAAATACATCTCTGTAGATTTAATCACCGGTAAAAAACTAGGCCGAGACGACAATTGTTGCTATGGCGTTTATGCACTCAACACCTTGAGCGATGAAGTCATCACTATCTCCGCAAAGAACACCGTGCTGGCAACCGGCGGCACAGGCAAGGTCTATCTTTACACAACCAATCCTGACACTGCCACAGGAGACGGCATCGCCATGGCATGGCGAGCCGGCTGCAGAGTCGCGAACATGGAATTTATTCAGTTCCACCCGACCTGTTTATATCATCCGCATGCAAAATCATTTCTCATCAGCGAAGCAGTACGTGGAGAAGGCGGGATACTTAAACTTCCGGACGGTACTCGATTCATGCCATGGCATGACCAGCGAGCCGAACTTGCACCGCGTGACGTGGTTGCGCGTGCAATCGATTTTGAGATGAAGAAACGCGGTCTAGACTGTGTTTATTTGGACATATCACATCAATCAGTAGAGTTCTTGCAAGAACACTTCCCTACCATCTACTCACGCTGCTTGGCGCTAGGCATCAATATCAGTAGGGAAGCAATCCCAGTAGTACCTGCTGCGCATTACACTTGTGGTGGTGTGATGACAGACCTGAATGCGAAGACTGACATTGAAAACCTGTATGCCATAGGTGAAACAACCTATAGCGGCCTGCATGGTGCAAACCGTCTCGCCAGTAACTCTTTGCTTGAATGTCTGGTGTTTGCAAATGCAGCTGCACAAGACATCCTCAGTCAAACTAAACAATTCACGGTTGCTCTCCCTGCATGGGATGAAAGCCGCGTTACCGATGCCGACGAACAGATTGTCATCTCTCATAACTGGGCGGAGTTGCGACATTTCATGTGGGACTATGTGGGCATAGTGCGAACTAATAAACGTTTGGAGCGCGCCCAACACCGTATACAGTTATTACAAAATGAGATACAGGAGTATTACACCAACTTTCACATCAGCTCGGACTTACTGGAACTGCGCAATTTGGTCACTAATGCGGACTTGATTGTGCGCAGCGCACTTTCCCGTCAGGAGAGTCGAGGCCTACACTACAGCAAGGATTACCCCGCGACTTTAGCCAACTCCCTCCCTACGATACTAACGCCTGAGGATTAAATTAAGCTAATCTTGCTGACACACAAAGTCGCCGATAGGCCTCTGCATCCAATTCGTCACGCAACAGCAACAATCGAGTATCTGTAAGCCTTCCGTCGATGCGCATATAAAAAAGGATGAGGAAGGGAGTAACCAGCGAAGGACTCATCACTCGCCCCTGAGATATACACACTTCCCCCGAATAAAATATTATGCGATCCCCTTCAAAGATGAAGGCATCAAAATCTCCCGCATTACTTAAACTATGGCGATGTGCTAGGCAATAATACAAACTAAAAAGTATTAAAACAGAAAGCAACTGCGAGATTAGCACAGCGTAGTCGGTCGCCCAGACTAGCAACAAGGCTAGCCCATGAAGGCTCAGTATGATGTAAGGCAGAGTGTCGCTGACTTTGAGTTGATAGCGCGTTTGCATCTATCCTGGCGCACGTTATTACATCAGGATAAACGCAACAATGGCCAGTACTACTAAAGCGAATACCACAACAGCCATAGAGACGTTTGTTGCACTTTCCGGTACGTCGTCTGTAGGATTGACGTAAGAAATCGGTCTGAGATTCTTCGCTTTAGTAGCCAATACGCCCGCCTTATTGGCCAATTGATTAAGCTCATCCAAACTTGCTTTGGGCATCTTCAGCGTCTTAGACAAATCATCGACATCGTCGCTACTTGCCGTCATTGCTGCCAAACGCATCGTCGCGGCAGCAGAGTCAAAGGTCTTGGACAGACCTTGAGTCGTTGATTGGGCGTCAACACCAGCATCATCCAATCTTCCTCTCAAAGGAATCGCATCCGCCAGTTTATTCTCACCTGAGGGCGTGGGAGTTCCCAAATTAATCTTTTCAACTGAACTAGGGAGCGTTTCACGGCATGCCCTAAGATCAATCGCAAAATCCTTAGCGTTTTGATACCTATCGTCTAGACCTTTAGCCAATGCTTTGGCAACGATGAAATTCAACATCTCAGGAACAGCCGCATTCAAAGAACTTGGTGCGGGTGGTGCAGCATTCAAAGTCTGGTACATGATGGCATTAACGTTATCGCCATTAAAAGGCGCTTGCCCCGTCAACATCTCGTACAACATTACACCTAAGGAGAAGATATCGGAGCGCTGGTCGATCTCCTTACCCATAACCTGCTCTGGTGACATATATTTGGGTGAACCCAGCACCATACCAGTTTGAGTGCGCACTGCAGAAGAAGCCATGCGAGCGATACCGAAGTCGGTAATTTTAACGTGACCATCACGTATCACCATGATATTGGATGGTTTAACATCACGGTGAATGATGTCGTGCTCATGCGCATAGGACAAACCAGACGCAACTTGGGCAACAATATCCAACACATGGTCGACTGGTAACAGACCGCCATCGTTCATGATGTCGCGCAACTCCCTGCCCTGCAAAAATTCCATGGCGATGTAGGCGATATCCTCACCCTTACCCACATCATAGATCGTGACGATATTTGGATGATTCAAACGTCCAGCCGCCTTTGCCTCCTGATAGAAGCGCCCCTCGTACTCGTCCTTACCTTCCATCGCCAGACCAAGATTTATGGTCTTGATGGCGACAACTCGATCAATCAATGGATCTTTGGCTTGATAGACGACACCCATCGCGCCTTGTCCAAGCTCTCGAATCACTTCATATCGTCCCAATTGACTAATCATCTCGCACCTGACTGAATTCTATATTTATTGTGAATGAAATTTAGTTACACAAATTTGGTCTAATCTTAAGCATCTTTCCAGATGGCACTATCACTGACTGAGTAAACAGTTTTTGATTCGGCAACATCACGATGACCACATGCTTACCTGGACTCACATCTATCACCAGATCGCCTGTTGTAACTTTGCCCTTCTGCGCACCGTCTACGAACAACAATGATCCTTCCAAACAACTCAATGCAAGCTTCCCACGGCTCACCTCGCCATCTCCGAATGAGAAACCCAACAGTTTATTGGTGGCCCTATTGGCGGCGATTGCTGCAATTTCTTGATCTGTAAGTTTACGCTTTGTAATTGGTGTTGGTGGCTGCGGTTTGAAATGCATAACCTTAGATTTTGTCGTCCCCGTTGTGGTATTTGGCTTGGTAATTTTGACTTTAGGGACCGCGTCAACAACACCAGATGCACTGACCACAGTGGGATTCACCACTCTAGGCGCACGTACGACTGGCACATATGGTTTGACTGGAATTAGCTCCTCTCGGAACATCGTCTTTACGCCAAAGGAGAACAACAATACCAAAGGCACACCAGCAGCAGCGACATACCAAGGACGCCTCTTAGGGTCTATCTTCTCGAAATATTCAAGTGCACTCTCCAGCCTAGTATCCATTTTCTTCATCATGCGCGTGAAGGAGTGGACTATAGGGGTTGTCAATCTAGCCAGTCTTCCGGCTTTTTTTTCTGCACCGTCTTGAACTGTAAACGGGCGTGTAGTCTTGTCACCGGGGTAACCGATAGCATAGACCTCATGCTCACGTACATGTTTGTCTGTACGCGAACCTTGATAGTGGAACATGCCTGCATATTGCGGTGATAGGCGCGAAACCGCATCAAAATAGGAGCGCGAAACCAAAATCTGACTGGCATCTGCAAAACCCATCACGCGTTGGGCCACGTTGATACCGTCACCCACGATATTGGGCTGACCATTAATATCACGGATTAGACGCACTGGACCAAGATTGACGCCCATGCGAACAAGTAATGGCGGTTCGATATGAGGATCTTCCTGCAACATGCTGGAACGCATGCTCAAAGCAGCTTTTAGCGCATCTTCCACATCACCCATAAAGTTGATTGCGGCACCATCCCCTGTATCCAAGATGATTCGATCAGACAATGGAACATCACGTATCGCTGCTGAAAGATAGGCATTGAAACGTTCTTTCAGCGATATCTGACCTGTAACAGAGCGCTTGGAATATCCGACGATATCCAAGAAAAACACACTGCACATGATCGTTTTATTACTAGATTGTTCCATTTAGAATTCCAAAAACCAGCTAGCCTGCAGTTAGCTTAAAAACATTGTCCAACAATTCAAGGTGCGGATTTTAGTGGTACTCAACGTTTAACACCAGTTTTACTTTTGGTCCGAGTAGCTTGTCTTTCGGTCTTTTGTCCTGGCCTAGCAGCACCTCGCATGTGCTGGGTGCGAGGCTTGCTAATTTTAGCCATGACGGGCTTGCTGGGTGCGGCCACTTCGACCTGATCTTCAGTAGCTTCATCAAGCTCTGTAGGTACAGATGTAGTACCTACCCATTCAAGCACTTGTGCCACTTCGCCCTCGCCCAACTCTGCAGTCATACCACGCTTCAGGCGCGGAGGAAGATTGATCAGACCGAAGCGAACGCGGATCAGACGACTGACTGTCAACCCCAACGCTTCGAAGGTACGTCGCACAATACGATTGCGACCTTCCTTAAGCATCACGCGATACCAATGGTTGTAGCCTTCGCCACCTTCGTCGAGTAACTTATCGAATACCACGCGGCCATCTTCTAGCGTGATACCCACACCTAACATCTGCTCCATCTGCTCTTCAGTCAGCTTACCCTGCACGCGTACCGCGTATTCGCGCTCAACTTCGAAGCGTGGGTGCATCAAACGGTTCGCCAACTCGCCAGAAGTGGTGAAGATCAATAAACCGCTGGTGTTGAAATCCAAGCGCCCAATGGCCGTCCATTTCTGTCCACGCAACTTGGGCAACTTGTCGAATACAGTGGTACGTTTACCAGGATCATCGCGACTGACAATCTCGCCTTCCTGCTTGTGATACAAAAGGATACGCACATCACGCTCACGGTCTCCCACACGGATAGTACGACGATTGGCGCGTATCAAATCGCCCTCCACCACACGCATACCTAAGGTCGCAGGGTCGCCATTGACGCTGACGCTACCACCCTCTATCCACTCTTCCATAGTTCGACGTGAACCGAATCCGGCTTGCGCTAACACTTTTTGCAACTTTTCACCGCGCTCGATGACTTCCAACGGAGCGGCCTGTTCAATTTTTTTCTTCATATCGCCATCTCACGTCTTTCCATTACGGCCTGAGCCAATGTTCCTGCATCCACTTGTTCCAATTCACCACCCACTGGCAAGCCACGGGCGATGCGTGACACTTTAATACCTTGCGCTTGCAATAAGGTAGCCAAGTAATGCGCTGTTGCATCCCCTTCCACCGTAAAATTCGTCGCCAGTATCACTTCACAAGGTTGATCTTGCACGCGCTTTTGCAAACGCTCCAGATGCAACTCTTTTGCACCTATACCATCCAGTGGTGAGAGTCGTCCCATCAGCACATAGTAATTTCCCCGATAGCACTGGGTCTGCTCCATCATCAGCAAGTCAGCAGGCATCTCCACTACGCACAACATACTTCCATCGCGATGCTCGGAAGCACATAAGTCGCATATCGCGTGCTCGGAGAAATTATTGCACTGCCCACAATGTTGCACATTGGTGCTGGCCAACTCAAGAGATTTAGCAAGATGTAAAGCACCCGCCCGGTCACGCTGCAACAAATGGTAAGCCATCCTCTGCGCGGACTTAGGCCCTACACCTGGCAAGCAGCGCAGTGCGGATATTAGCTCTTCCAGATGGGAGGGTTGCTTCATCTACTTTATTTATTATTTAATATTCCAATGTACCAACAATGCTGGATGCGCCAAATTTTTAGCGCGATGCATCTTAACGTAGATAAGCAATTTGATTTACTGGGAAAATCAGCATCACAAAGTAATTTAAATACTTTAGAACGGCAATTTCATGCCCGGTGGCAAGCCTGCAGAAAAACCGCTCATGCGTTGTTCTGTAGTCGCCGCAACCTTTTTCATCGCGTCATTCATCGCCAATACCAACAAATCTTCCAACATCTCTTTGTCATCGGAAAATACGCTGTCATCCAAAGTGACACGGCGTACTTCATTTCCACAAGTCATCAGCACTTTGACCATACCTGATGCAGCAACGCCTTCAACTTCCACAGTCGCCAATTCTGCTTTAGCCTTCTCCATATTCTGCTGCATCACCTGTGCCTGCTTCATCAAGCCGCCTAATCCGCCCTTCATCATCTTATTACTCTCCTGAAAAAACTATATCGGTCTAATTGATTCTGCTACTACTTTGGCATCCAACTCAGTTTGAGCTGCAAGCACAAAATCGTCTGCTGCGATGGCCTCGTTAGCCTGCTGCTGTCTATCTTGTTTAACCTGTTGCTCAACCACTGCTGGTGTTACGACACTAGCCTTACCTAGGACTATCTGCAATTTTATCGGCTTGGCAAAGTAATCACTCAACAGTGACTGCAAACGATCGAATGCTACTTTACTGTTTTGAAGGGTCTTGTGTTCAATTGACAGACTCAGGGTCAATACCGCTCCATCGAAGGCGGTCATAACGCAATTCTTAGCCAACTCACCTGCCATACCCTGCACGTTCAACTGCGCCAGCAAGGTCGCCCAATCTGGCATAACAGATGAGCTTGTAGCAGCTTCAACTTTAACGCTAGTCGCCACTTTAGTGGGCTGTCCATCAGTGGCTGAAACACTCCGCGCGACAGCTGGCTGAGTCTGAAGTGGCCGCGATTCGTAACTACCGACCGGCTGTTCGGCCACGACGGCAGACTGGACATTTACAGGTACTACCACTCTGTTAGGCAGCGCACCACTGGGCGCGAACGCCAACAAGCGCAACAGTGTCATGGTAAAGCCAGCATATTCGTCTGGCGCAAGATCAATCTCATCCCGCCCATGTATGGCAATCTGGTAGTACAACTGTACGTCTTGCGCGCTCAAGGCTTGAGCCAATTCCAATATGGGACTGCGCAAAGGATCGTCTTCAGCGATAGCCTGCGGCACGTTCTGCGCCAATGCGATGCGATGTAAGAGGCTGGCCAATTCCTGCAAGGCCACATCGAAAGCGATGCTGCGACTAGCCATATTATCAGCCACTGCCAACAGTTGAACGCCGTCTTGCTGATGCACCGCGTGTAGTAGATCAAATAGATATCGTTGATCTATCGCGCCCAGCATATTGCGCACCACCTCTTCACCGACCACACCTGCAGAAAAAGCGATGGCCTGATCCATCAGACTCAAGGCATCACGCATACTGCCCGAAGCAGCGCGGGCTACCAGATTCACTGCCGCAACTTCAAAAGCAACTTGCTCCTGCTCAAGTACGTATTGTAGGTGCTCTGAGATCAACGCAGGCGGGAGTTGTTTGAGATTGAATTGCAAACAACGTGACAACACTGTCACTGGAATCTTCTGTGGATCTGTTGTCGCAAGGATGAACTTCACATGCGCAGGTGGCTCTTCCAACGTCTTCAGCATCGCATTGAAGGCTGACTTGGACAGCATGTGCACTTCATCGATGATGTAGACCTTGAAACGCGCACTGGTAGGTGCATATAGCGCACTCTCTAATAGCTCGCGCATGCTGTCGACTTGGGTATTTGAAGCCGCATCCAACTCAATCAGATCAACGAAACGGCCGCTATCGATCTCGGTACACGCACTGCACACACCACAAGGAGTAGCACTCACACCTTCCAAGCAATTCAGAGATTTCGCAAAGATACGCGCAATGGTGGTCTTGCCCACGCCGCGCGTGCCGGTGAATAAATAAGCGTGATGGAGTCGATTTTGCGACAGCGCATTACTCAAAGCCTGAACGACATGCTCCTGCCCTGCCAACTGGGCAAAGTTCTTGGGGCGCCACTTTCGGGCTAGTACAGTGCTGGCTGACATGTTGGACATTAGACTCAGCTTAGATGGCTGCAACGTGAAAAATAATGGCTCTCACGTCACATAATAGGAGGCGAGCCTTACCCCCGGCACTTACAATAAATAGCTGTGGCTGCTTCCTTCCGGACCTGACCAGGTTCACTACCTTGCAATGCGGGGAGACCCGCCAATTCGTAAATTCTGTAAATCAAACAAGCCGCGCATGATAATCGAAACGCACGGCAAAATCCACGGCAAATATTATTAAGGAACGATGATTATCCCTTGTTACCACAGTCTCTACGAAGCTTTGATCACTTCCTATATGAAACATCGCTTAACTTGCTACAACTTGCCATGTTTGAAGAATTCACAATATATTAAATTTGCCAAGGCAACGCTCAAATAACCTTCACCGGTATCATCCCTATACGCTTTTTCCACTCTGCCGGACCAGTCTCATGCGCTGATTGGCCTTGAGTATCCACCGCCACGGTGACGGGCATATCCACCACGTCGAACTCGTAAATCGCCTCCATACCAAGCTCGGCAAATGCGAGCACTCGAGCGTGCTTGATAGCCTTTGCAACCAGATATGCCGCACCACCCACCGCCATCAAATACACCGCTCCGTGCTTCTTAATGGCATCGATACCAGTTCTACCGCGCTCGGCTTTACCGATCATGCCGATCAATCCAGTCTCAGCCAGCATGGTCTCAGTGAATTTATCCATACGTGTCGCAGTGGTCGGACCTGCTGGTCCTACGACTTCATCACGTACAGGATCGACTGGACCCACGTAATAGATGAAACGACCGTTGAAGTCGACTGGGAGTTTTTCCCCTTTTGCCAACATGTCCACCATGCACTTGTGGGCGGCATCGCGTCCGGTGAGCAGCTTGCCAGACAACAACAAGGTGTCGCCCGGTTGCCACTGTGCAATGTCGGCACGGGTGACGCTATTCAAATCTACGCGACGCGCATCGGGGGACGGCTTCCAATGGACATCGGGATATTCGTCAATATTGGGGGGCGTAAATTCCGCCACACCGCTGCCATCCAAGGCGAAATGCACATGACGCGTCGCCGCACAGTTGGGTATCAACGCGATGGGTTTGGAAGCCGCATGAGTCGGATAATCCAAGATACTCACATCCAGCACTGTGGTCAGCCCGCCTAGTCCTTGTGCGCCTATGCCGAGTGCATTCACACGATCATAGATTTCGATACGCAACTCCTCTATGCGATTCTGCGCACCGCGTGCCTTGAGTTCGGTCATGCTGATAGGCAGCATCAATGATTGTTTCGCCAGAAGCATCGCCTTCTCAGCTGTCCCGCCTATACCTATACCTATCTGTCCAGGTGGGCACCAACCCGCCCCCATACCTGGCAGCTGACTCACTACCCATTCCACGATGTCGTCACTAGGATTCAACATCGTAAAGCGCGATTTATTCTCAGAACCTCCACCTTTAGCCGCAATATCTACCTCGATTTTGTTACCTGGCACGATATCGAAATGCACCACCGCAGGGGTGTTATCCCCAGTATTTTTACGCTTGCCAGTAGGATCGGAGACGATGGATGCTCTCAATAAGTTGTCTGGCAACAGATAGGCTTTACGCACACCAGCATTCACCATCTCGGCAATGCCCATGGACGTGTCTGCCCAGCGCACATCCATACCGACACGCACAAAAGCAACCACGATGCCGGTATCCTGACAAATAGGTCTATGCCCCAGCGCGCACATGCGCGAGTTAGTCAATATTTGCGCCATTGCATCTTTAGCGGCGGGTGATTCTTCACGCTTATATGCAGCAGCCAAAGATTGGATGAAATCGCTAGGGTGGTAGTAAGAGATGAATTGCAGTGCGTCTGCGATGCTGTCGATGAAGTCTTGCTGGCGTATCGTAGTCATGTCATTTTCACCCTTAGATTCGAGTCTCATACTGTAACGCTATTTCGTCGCGAATTCACTACTCGCGCAACAATTCCATAGGTGCGCGATGTATCGCTCGGCGTGTACTCCATGTCCCTGCCAACATCACTACGACCATCCCGCCAGTGCAGCCTACCAACCAGATAAGCGCGCTAGCTTGATAGGGAATTTCCAACACAAAACGTGCTAACACCCAACCCAGCAAGGCTGCTCCCGCAGCGGCGAACAGCCCGCTCAAGCCGCCCAAAACCGCAAACTCGGCCAAGTGTAGGCGACGCAGATAAGTACTCTCCGCTCCTAAGGTGCGCAATATTGCCGCCTCCTGACTACGCTCATCCTGTGTAGCGAGCAACGCTGCATAGAGCACAGCAAAACCACTCAACAAAGTAAATAGGAACACAGCACTAACGGTCTGTGCAATCTGATTCATGATGCTGCGCACCTGCATGATCACTGCACCGGTATCGATCAAGACGAGGTTTGGAAATTCGCGCGACAAGGCATCGCCCACGCTCGCTTGTTCATCAGATAAATAGAAACTGCTCAAATAACTGACTGGGGAATTCTGCAACAACTCCGGTGTGGTGATAACAAAGAAATTCACCTTCATAGAATCCCATTGCACCTTACGCAGATGGGTAACTTTTGCCGAAAAACGATTTCCAGCCACATCGTAAGTGAGCGTATCACCCAGATGTATGCCCAGCGTCTTGGCGATGCCCTCCTCTACAGACAACTGCCCACGCTCATCCGACCGCCACCATCGCCCATCCACTGTCTCATTCCACGTAGGCATATCTTTCATATAGGACAAATTGAACTCGCGCTCCACTAGCCCTCGCGCTCTTGTATCAGCATAACTTTCACCCGTAATGGTGATATCGTTGATCGCCACTAACCTGCCGCGCACCATGGGCTGCAACTCGGGCGGCGTGACTGCATACTGCTTAAAGAATGCCTGCACCGCTAGCGTCTGATCGGGTTGGATATTGATTACGAAACGGTTGGGTGTCTCGGGTGGCAACTTACCCTGCCAACTTTGCATCAGATCGGCACGCACCAGCGTCAATACCAACAGCGCCATCCCGCCCAAGCCCAATGCCACAATCTGTAGTGCTGAACTGCGGCCATGTCGCGCCAGATTACTCAAGGCATGTCGCCAATGTGCACTTAACGACTGTGCATAACGCGCCAACTCACGTAGCAACAACCAAGCCGCCGCACCAAATAACAACAATCCCGACAGCAAACCTGCCAATACTGCCAGCCCCAACTTAATCGAACCTGCATGCCACAGAAACAAGATCGCCAGCACCAACACTGCAAAACCATAAACCAGCCAAGCACGTGTTTCTGGCACGCCCAACTCGCGGCGCAACACACGTAGCGGCGACACTTTTCGTAATTGCAACAAGGGCAGGAAGGCGAAACCTATCAACAAGGCATAGCCACTTACAGCAGCCTTGAGCACAGGCATGAGACTAGGCTGAGGCAAATCGGCCGCGCGCATTGCGGCGATGCTCTGAACCAACAACGCCTGCGTCGCATAGGCCAAGACGGCGCCTACAAAAATTGCTACTAGTCCCAGCAACAGGAACTGATATAGAAAGAGTCGTAACACATCATTTTGTTGCGCACCCAAACAACGCAGGACCGCGCAAGCATCCAGATGGCGCATGACGAATCTTCGCGCCGCCAAAGCCATCGCTGCACCGGCGAGTATCGCTGCCGTGAGCGCAGCCAGTCCAAGAAAATGCTCAGCTCGCTCCAAGGCCGTGCGTATCTCCGGACGCGCATCGCGCACATCTTCTATTCTCTCGTTACCGGACAATTTGGATTGCAGGTCTGCGCGTAGGGCCGCGACCTTTTGCGCCTCTCCTGCAATCATCAATCTGTATGTGACGCGACTCCCTTCTTGTAACAGCCCTGTCGCAGCGAGGTCTGCGGCATTAAGCGTGACGCGGGGAGCAAAACTGGAAAAACCTATTGATTGATCGATGTCCTTCACGATGGTCGCGGCCACAGCGTATTGTTGTACCCCTATACCCACCTCATCGCCCAACTTAAGATCCATACGCCGCATCAAGCGCTCATCAACCCATACTGTTCCAGCAATGGGGATAGATTGCGCAACATGTTCAACGCCGTCATTTATCGTAATTTTGCCGCGCAGCGGATAAGTGGGTTCGACGACTAGTAACTCACTCAAAACCACTCGCTCGCCATGCGCGACCATACTAGGAAAACTCAGGCTCTTGACTGTGCGCAGTCCGCGAGCAAGTGCCATGGCTCGATATTCTTCAGGGATGACGCGTGTGGAAGTGATGCGCAAATCGGCACCGATCAGACTCTGGGCCTGTTGTTGTAATGCTTGACGTACCCTGTCTGCGAACAGTCCTACTGTGGCGAGACTGCCCACCGCCAAAACCAAGGCCAACAGCAAAACGCGCCACTCTCCCGCACGCCAGTCGCGACGCAAAAAATTCAGCGCAAGTTTGTATAGATTCATGACATCAGCAAGGAAAGTCGTGACTTTATTCTATGCCATGTGCGACGCTGGCGGAAATACAGCAAGCCGCTATGTTGCTCAGTTGTCTTTTGCGCCTTGTTGTACCCAGTGTTTCATCAGCGCGATTTTATCCTTGGCTAGGCCGCCGCTCATGCCATAGGGCATCTTGATGGAAGGATGCACCCTACCCTCGACGACTTGGATGAAGATGCTGGTGAAACTATCGCCTGGCTTGATGATGCTGCCAAATTTCGTCCCCTTCATCACCCCCGCATAACTACGTAGATCTAGTCCGCTCTTCTCGTACCCCTTACCGCCGGGCTGATGACAGCTGATGCAATAATCATTGAGGATGGGCTGGATATCTGTCTTAAAACTAACGTCTGCTGCATACGCAGGCAGAGTCAGTAACAAACCCATGATGCTCAGAATGAGAGATGTGTTCTTCATGACATACTCCTAGTAGCACTTCATTTCAGTCGAGACCAAACTCGATCCTTGACCAGATACAACAACAGCGTGAGTACAGCCAAATAGGCCAGTACATAGTAGCCCAGACGTCGACGCTCTTGTTCGTGCGGGTCAGCCACCCAAGTGAGGAAGGAAATGATATCGCTGGCCTGTTTGTGTATCGACTCAAGTTGCGCCGCATCGCTAGTCATACTCCCCCCCAAGATGTCGGGCATTTTGGTCGCGGGAAACACATGATTGGCGGTCATGCCGTTTTTATCCGTGTAATAGCCCAATAGATAGGAATAGACATAGTCTGGCCCTCCCTCGCGTGCCTTGGTCATCAAGCTCAGATCAGGCGGCACCTTAGCAAAAGATTGCAGCGCCGCCTCTTCTGACATCTGGCTGGAGATGATGGCATCGAGCGCTTGATCTCCACGCCACTCATCCACTTTGTGCGGATCCATGCCGAAATGTTTAAGGTCGCCGTAATGCATGTACTTGAGCGTATGGCAGCTGTGGCATTGCCCCATGAAAGTCTCGGCACCGCGTTGTATCGCTGCCAATGAAGTCTGTACCTGTACATGACTCAGACCTTCTTCCCCTGCATGCGCTTGTATGGCGAACAACACAAAGATTGCCAGCAAGTGGCGCTTCATTTCAGACCTCCGCCGTTGTGTAGCGCGATGGCACTTTGTTCGGCAGCCACCAAAGCTTCCAGTTCGGGATGCAAACCACGTTTGAGTAGCCAGTTCTCTTCCGCCTTGGAGATGAAAGGTAAGCAGAGAAAGGTCATGAAATAGATAAATGCAGCGATCTGCCCCAACAGGATAGTGCCATCAGTTGGTGGCGTGTAACCCACATAACCCAACACCAACATATCCAGTGCAAAGATATACACCAGCACGCGATACACGGGCCGGTAATGCGCCCCACCTGGTATGCGAGATCTATCCAAGTAAGGCATGAAGGCAAAGATCATCACCGACAAACCCATCGCGACTACACCGCCCACCATGTTAGGCACTGAACGCAAGATGGCGTAGAACGGTAGGAAATACCATTCCGGCACGATGTGATTGGGTGTCAGCATGGGGTTAGCCGGAATGTTGTTGGCGGGTTCCATCAGACTATCGGGATAGAAGAATACAAACACGCAATAGATAATAAGGAACCAGCCCAAACCATAAAAATCTTTAGCGGTGAAATAAGGATGAAAGGGAATGTTGTCCTTGTGGGCCAGATCGATACCGCTGGGATTGCTGCTCTTGACCGTATGCAAAGCCACCAGATGCACCAGTACCGCACCTATTATCAGAAAGGGGAATAGATAGTGCAAAGCAAAGAAGCGCGTCAGTGTGGCATCGCCAACAGTAAAATCGCCGCGTAACCAAATTACAATCTGGTCACCCACAAATGGCGTGGCTCGAAACAGATTAGTAATGACCGTCGCTCCCCAGAACGACATCTGCCCCCAAGGTAATAGATAGCCCATAAAGGCCGTCGCCATCAGCAAAATCAGCAAGCCCTGCCCCGTCCACCACAACAACTCGCGCGGCCTACGGTATGAACCGTAATACAAAGTACGCGCCATATGGATAAAAATCACTAGGAAAAATGCCGAAGCACCTGTGGCATGCATGTAGCGCAACAGCCAACCGTAGTTCACATCGCGCATGATGTGCTGGATAGAGTCAAACGATAAATTCACGTCAGCCTTGTAATGCATGGCCAGAAAAATACCCGTGACCACTTGTAACACCAGCACAAAGCCAGCTAAGAAACCAAAATTCCACCAATAACTGAGATTGCGCGGCGTGGGATAGCCGGTCAGTTCATGTTTAACAAAACTGGTGAGCGGAAATCTGCGGTCCACCCAAGCTATGAGTTTGTTTGCCATGTTAATCACCTAAGCGGCACCAATGACGATCTTGCTGTCATCGACGAAATGATAAGGCGGGACTAAAAGATTCTTGGGCGCAGGCCCGCGTATTACCCGACCACTGTCGTCGTATTCACTGCCATGACAATGACAGACCCAGCCCGGACCTTCCTTATTTGGCACACAACCCATATGGGTACACACGCCCACCACGACCAGCCATTGCGGTTGTAGCACGCGTGACTTATCGGCTTCAGGGTCTAGCACACCATTACTGTCTTGCATCTGTTTAATCTGCTCTTCGGTACGATGAAAGATAAATACAGGTTTGCCTTGCCAAGGTACAGTGTGTACACCATCGGGGGGAATGTGAGAGATATCGACTTCGGTAGTCGCTTTAGCGAGTACATCGGAACTGGGATTCATACTGGCGACGAAAGGTACGCAGGCCGCTGCCACCCCCACTCCACCAACCGCCGCCGTAATCTGCACCAGAAAATCGCGCCTGCCCGGTTGCGCTAAGGTCTCATCATTCGCCATACGAGTACTCCCTTGAGTATGCACCCTAGATTTAGGGCTAGAACTTGCTTAACGCGCCAAGCTGCATAAACGTGGACAAGGGATAGATTTATTCCAATGCGACTTCATCCACAACAACGCGTCCGCTACTTAAGCGCAATAATTGGGTGCAACGATGTGCCAGCGCTTCATCGTGCGTGACTAAGATTAAAGTCGTACCTAGCGCACGATTTAGTTCCAGCATGAGCTCGATGATCTGCGCGCCGGTCTCGGCATCCAGATTTCCGGTAGGTTCGTCAGCGAACAGTATTTTGGGACGGGTAACGAAGGCACGGGCAAGTGCCACGCGCTGCTGCTCACCACCTGAAAGTTGTTTGGGGAGATGATGCGCACGTGCCGAAAGTCCAACTTGCTGCAAGGCTAGTGAAGCACGTTCTCGACCGTCTTTAGCACCTTGTAATTCCAGTGGCAGCATGACGTTCTCTAGCGCATTCAAAGTAGGCAACAACTGGAATGACTGGAACACGAAACCCGCCAATTCACCGCGTATGCGCGCGCGTCCATCCTCATCCTCAGTGTATAGATCCCTACCATTCAGGCTCACACTGCCCGTGCTGGGCATATCCAGACCGGCCAGCAAGCCCAGTAGCGTTGACTTACCCGAACCTGATGCACCAACTATGGCAAGACTCTCACCAGCCCGCACATCGAAACTGACATCGTGCAGTATAGTGAGCTGCTCGCTACCACTCTGTACTTGCTTACCTAACTTAACTGCTTGCACAATCGCTACCATGAAGAATTTTCCTTTGCTACGTATTTTGATACTGCTGACGCTGATGTTTAGTCCATTAGCCCATGCAGAAAAAACCATCCTCGTATTCGGTGACAGTCTATCAGCAGGATATGGCATCGCGCGTGATGCATCTTGGGTGAATTTATTACAAGAGGAGTTACGCGCACGATTCCCACAGTATGTCGTAGTGAATGCCAGTATAAGTGGCGAAACCAGTAGTGGTGGCGCACGACGTATAGCTCAGACCTTGCAGCTACATCACCCCGACATCGTAATCTTGGAACTAGGCGCAAATGACGGACTACGTGGTAACCCGCTGTCTATGATGCGCAAGGATATGAGCACCATCATCACAAAATCTAAAGCGGCACGTGCTCGCGTACTGCTGGTTGGGATGCGCTTGCCACCCAATTACGGTAAAACCTACGTAGAAGGTTTTCAAAACAGCTTTCTGCAACTAGCAAAAGAACACCACGTCACACTACTACCCTTTCTACTGGAAGGCTTAGTAGCTGAGCAGTTCCAAGCGGACAATCTGCATCCCAACGCCAACGCCCAAGCTCACATCAAAGACACGGTGATGACAAAACTTATTCCGATGCTAAGCCAATAGTCGCTGATAACTGACTAAAGGACTATCGCAGTGTCACGCCACTCATAGACGTTGAGAAACCAGGGAAGGCACTCGCCACACCCGCACCGAAGCGTTTTGCCAAGCGATCTGCGAAGCCTTCTTTGATGGTGAAGTCGACGATGTTCTCATTCTTGATCACATCTCTCGCCACGGAGTCTACGTTGCCTAAGCCATCAGCCAAGCCCATTTCAATACCCTTTTGACCGTTCCACACCAAGCCACTAAAAGTGTCAGGTGTCTCTTTGAGGCGTTTGCCGCGCCCCCTTTTAACCACATCAATGAACTGCTGATGGATCTCAGCCAACATCTGCTTGGCATATTCCTGTTGTGCGGGATTCATCGCGCTGAAAGGATCCATGAAACCCTTATTCGCTCCTGCTGTAATCAAGCGACGCTCCACACCTACCTTCTCCATCACACCGGTAAAACCGAAGCCATCCATGCGCACACCTATGGAACCAATCAAGCTGGCCTTATCGACAAATATCTTATCCGCCGCAACAGCGATGTAATAGCCACCTGATGCACAAATATCATCTACGACTGCATACAAGGGAATTTGTGGATACAGTGCACGCAAGCGACGGATCTCATCATTGATCTGCCCCGCTTGTACCGGACTACCGCCTGGGCTATTAATGCGTAAGATTACCGCTTCGGTGCTACTGTCTTTGAACGCTGCTTGCAAACTAGGGATGAGATTGTCTGCGCTCGCACTACTGTCTGCGGATATCACGCCCTGCAAATCAATCAAGGCAGTATGTTTGCCACCGCCCAACTTGGGCTCTTTGTTATCGAACCAACCCATGGTAGCGAACAGCACGATGAACAAAAAGCCGAAGGTCAGCGTGCGAAAAAAGATGTTCCAGTGGCGAGCACGACGCTGTTCATTTAAAGCAGATAGCGCTAGTTTTTCCAGCACGCCGCGTTCCCAGTTGTTTTGATCTGACATGTGCTATTCCTATATTTGATTAAATGTTTTCTTTGAACCAAGCGCGCAATTGCACAAAATCATCCAGCAAAGCTAACGGTCCCAATTCCCGCAACTGCTCTGGTGGATGTGCACCATGTCCCAGCCCTACCGACTCAACTTGAGCGTTCTGCGCCATCAGCAAATCGTGTGTGGTATCCCCTATCATCAAGGTGCGCCCAGCACTGACACCAAGTTCATCCATGAGTTCAAACAACATGGCAGGATTGGGCTTGGAAAATGTCTGCTCTGCGGTACGGGTGGCATGAAAGTATTTTTTCATGTCGGTGCTGC
This sequence comes from Burkholderiales bacterium, assembly GCA_038327315.1. GTDB lineage: Bacteria > Pseudomonadota > Gammaproteobacteria > Burkholderiales > Gallionellaceae > Gallionella. The sequence continues at coordinate 41,183 of JBBQKX010000004.1, forward strand.
TCAGCGCGCGCTCTAGGCCGTTGCGATTTTTACCGGTCGCGACTGCTAGCCAATAGCCCTGTAGATAGAGCTCTTCTATAGTCTCGCGTGCTTGGTCGAATAAGGGAATGTTGCCATCTTGCGACAGGAAGTGATGCCGGTAACGAGCCACCAGTTCATCGTACATATGTTCAGGTGCATCCGGCACGGCATAGCGCAATGCCTGTTGTAGTCCCAGACCAATCACATGACGAGCAGCCTCATCGCTGGGCACAGTCAAGCCCAAATCGCGACTAGCTGCTTGTATAGAACCCGCGATAATCGCGGTCGAATCCATCACCGTGCCATCCCAATCAAACACGATTAAATCGTAACGTTTACTCATCGTCGCCATGCCAAAAAAGAGGCGCGGAGTTTAACACTTAGCGATGCCAGCCTGTTTGACATGTATCCAGCATTTTGAGGTTGACCACAAGCTTGGGTATCCGTACAGTCCGCCTTCGATTCCGTCCACATGATGCGAGGAGTACAGCGTGAAAGACACTCTTAAACCCGGCCTCAGACATAGCTTTAGTTTCCGCGTACCCAACAACAAGACCGTGCCTGCGCTCTATCCTGAGTCACCCGAGTTTCAGCAAATGCCTGAAGTGTTTGCTACTGGTTACATGGTGGGCTTCATAGAGTGGGCGTGCATCAATGCCCTCAACCCACACCTAGATTGGCCCGCCGAACAATCACTGGGCACACACATCAACATTAGTCACCTCGCCCCTACCCCGCCCGGCATGATCGTCACCGCCAAGGTACAAATCATCGCTGTCGAAGGCCGCCGAGTGACCTTTGAGGTCGAAGCAGATGATGGTGTGGACATGATTGCCCAAGGCACACATGAACGATTCATCATCGACCGTGATCGTTTTCAGCACAAAATCTCAAGCAAGGCCGCTTCCGCTAAATCACTGATCCACTAAGGTATTACTAGCGCAGGGAGAATAGTCAGGCAGTAGAGACAGGCGGCTCGTATAATGCGCGCCTTTGATTTTTTGTTGTTGCCATGAGTCTGATCTACCTGCTCGATCTTTGCGCAGTCGCCGTATGCGCCATCACTACCACCTTAGAAGCCCATCGCCGTGAGCTAGACCTGTTCGGCGTGCTGGTCATCGCCGTCATTTCAGGCATAGGTGGTGGTACGGTGCGCGACATCCTGTTGGGTCGCTTACCGGTGTATTGGATACACGACCCCGTCTATGTCGTCGTCGGCCTCATCGCTGGCACAGCCACATTCTTTCTGGGACGCCGCATTAGCTTCCCTAAAAATTTCTTCCTCATTCCAGATGCTGTGGGTCTGGCACTATTCACCGTCATCGGTACCAGTGTTGCAATGAAACTCGGCGCGCCTTGGCTGATTGCCAGCCTGATGGGCGTAATCACTGGTGTATTCGGCGGTGTGATACGCGACATCCTATGCAATGAAGTCCCGCTGATTTTGCGGACTGACATCTATGCCACTGCTTCACTTGCAGGTGCAGCATTGTTCATACTGCTAGAACAACTGGAAATGCCACACAACACCGCGATGATCACTGCCATCATCAGTATCGTCACCATCCGTCTGGCTGCAATCCGTTGGCATATCCACCTACCGCGTCTGCGCGCAGACACTTAAGAGGCACACTATGAACAAAAACACACTATGGTTGCTATATTGCCGTCCCGGTTTCGAGCAAGACTGTGCGCAAGAAACCCTACGTCAGGCCAAGCAACAACGTCCCGTCATCGGAGTTGAACAAGCGCCCATCGTGACCGACACTGGCTATGTGCAAATTTCCCTGAACCAACAGAGTTTGCGCTATCAGGATTTGATCTTTGCGCGCCAGCTGCTGAAACTCGAACACACTATTGCCGTATTGCCAGAACGCGACCGCTTAACACCTTTGCTTGCCGCCATCGCAAAACTGGAAGGCAGTTTCGGTGCGCTATGGCTGGAAGTACCCGACACCAATGACGGCAAGACGCTGTCGGGTTTCACCAAACGCTTCCAACCCTTACTGGAAGATGCGTTGCGTGTCTCCGGCAAGTTGCAAGATTTGGCCGCAGGTGAGGCTGCCTACAAAAACAACCATTTGCCGCGCTTGCACATCTTTTTCCCAGACAAGCAACAAGCACTAATCTGCACCAGCGATCCCTACAACAGCTCACCCTATCTGATGGGTATACACAGGCAGAACATGCCAGCTGAAGCACCTAGCCGCTCTACGCTAAAGCTGGCTGAAGCCATAGAGGTGTTCATGAGTCGTAGCGAGGAAACGCGCATGCTGCGTAGCGGTATGACCGCAGTCGATTTAGGTGCGGCGCCCGGTGGCTGGACTTGGCAAATGGTCAAGCGCGGCATACGCGTAAGCGCCATCGACAACGGCCCGATGAAAGGTGTGTTGGCCAAACACACCTTGGTTGAGCACCTCAGACAGGATGGCTTTAAATATGCCCCCAAAAAAACAGTCGATTGGCTGATCTGTGACATGATCGAGAAACCAGGCAAGGTCGCAGAACTAATGGCTACTTGGTTCGTCTCTGGTTGGTGCAAGAATGCCATCTTCAATCTCAAGCTGCCAATGAAACAACGTCTGGGCGCAGTAGATAGCGCTTTGGGTGGCATACGTAAAAGTCTGGATGATGAAGGTATTAACTACCGTATGACAGCCAAACAGCTCTACCATGACCGTGAAGAGATTACGGTATTACTAACCCGCACCAAAGGCTGAATTTTCAGCATAAATTCGTGACACCGCTAGCCTGTTTTCTTAAGATCGCGTCTAGTCTAGCGGGTGAATCTGAGCAATCAAACACGCGTGATATTATTTAGAACCATGAAAAACCACCCTGACTCCTTACTCCGTTTCATGTTCGAACACGCACCCATCCGTGGCGAACGCGTGCATCTGGATGAAACTTGGCGCAACGTACTCGCGCTACACGACTATCCACCACAGATGCGCCTGCTGATGGGTGAACTGTGCGCAGCAGCCGTCCTACTGGCCGCCACACTCAAACTGGATGGTTCACTCATCTTGCAGATTCAAGGGCAAGGTGCAATTCAGTTACTGGTGGTTGAATGTACTGGCGACCTTAAGGTACGCGCAACTGCAAAGTGGGATGGCGAGATCACTGGTAGCTTGCAAGAGCTTGTCGGCAATGGCCGCTTCGTTATCACACTTGCGCCTAAGAATGGCAAACAGACGTATCAAGGTATTGTGGAACTGGAAGGCAATACCATCGCTAAAATCCTAGAGAACTACCTGACTCGCTCGGAACAATTAGAGACTCGTTTATGGTTGTCCGCGAATGATCATGTCGCCGCGGGGATGTTGCTGCAAAAGCTACCTGAACAGGAAGAGAATGATGCCGATGCTTGGACACGTATCATACAGTTGGCATCTACTTTACAGAGTGATGAACTGATACATCTCCCAACTGTGGAGTTGCTCTACAGGCTATACCACGAAGAGGATGTACGCCTATTCGAAGAACAAACCGTCGAATTCTCTTGCACTTGCTCGCGTAACAACGTCGCACAGATGCTCAGAATGTTAGGTACAGAAGAGGTCGCATCGATCTTGGCAGAGAGAGAAACCATAGAAGTGCACTGCGAATTTTGCAATCAACGTTATGAATTCGACGCAGTCGATGCAGCCGTGCTTTTCGCCGAAGCTGCTGCGGTCACTAACAATGAGACTCACCATTGACTGGGATGATTAGCAACCATTACCGGTCAGATAACCTCAAATACAACACTACAATCAATCAACTCAACCAAGGGTGATCTTTCGGTAAACTTTTGGCATGCCACATTGACAAACGATGACGCAGCGTTTTCTCGGCAACTTGATCTTCAGGCAAAGGCGCGATGACTTTGTCGTGTACTAAAAGTCTATATATATAAAGTAGCTTTTCACTAGCAGAATCACCAGGCTCGAATTCAACTACGCCACGCGCTTCAGCGTATTCGACACCGGCTTGCAAAGCCGCTTTGAATAATTCAGCTTCATGCTTCAACTTCTTCATATTAGCCTCCTCTAACTTACCACTAAGTGATGAAGACTAGACTGCAGTAGGTTTTTTCTTCAAAGCAGCAACGATCTTGCTGGGTTTGCCCCATGCCGGCGGCAAATTACCCGACAACCAGTAGCAAACATACTCCTTGCCATCTTTGAAGCCATTGCAAGTCTGTAGCTCGCGGTTAAAACACATATCGCCCAGCGTATCTTGCAATTCCTCCAATTTCACACCTGGTGAAAGTGCTTTTTGGAGCTGACTAAGATAGACAGGCATCTGGCTGCTGGAACCTAGCATGGTATTTAATATCTTTTCGCGTAAGCTGGTTATTGGCATGTCAGACGCACGGGGAAGGGTTATGTAGACCGTCCATCTTAACACTAGACAGCGCCCAGCCCGAAATGTCTGGTGGTATTCGTGTAGAAATCAAGGTCTGCAACGATAGATATTGAAGGCACGCTTGCCAAATTCAGGCTGCTCACCCTTCACGAGAGTATCTCCGCCAACCGCTACGGCTTCGTTGAATGCCAGTTTAAGTAGATTAGCCTCAATTTCGTCGGCATCACGGGTGATAAAACCCACTTTGGCGAACACACTCACGATGAACTTACCTTTGGATTCGCACTGCGTCACTTGGCTAGCATCCGCCAAAGAGACACGATCCACCCCCGCAACCGGTTTGATGAATTTATCGGCACAACCGCTCAAACTGCCCAGCAGGACCAAAGTTATCAAAGTAACACTCTTATTGAAATGCATAACTGCTCCTAAGTTGATGTAATTAAGTGGTCTGACTATCTAGTTTGGTTATGAAGCTTTCCAGTTCTTTAGGTAACGGTGCGTTCAACTGCATCGCCTCCCCAGTCAGCGGGTGTGCAAAAGCAATACTGTGCGCATGCAGAAACATACGCTTAAGGCCTTGTTTCATTAAAACTTTGTTGCGTGCGAAGTCGCCGTATTTATCGTCACCAGCAATGGGGAAGCCCAGATGCGACAGATGTACGCGTATCTGGTGGGTGCGCCCAGTCTTGAGGTGTGCTTCTAGTAGACTGAAGTCACTCCAACTTTTCTGCAATAAAAAGATGGTGTGCGAGGCTTGTCCATCTTCCCTGACCATCACGCGCTTTTCACCCTGAGGGGTATCAAACTTATATAAAGGCAGCTTCACATGCTGTTTAACGTTCTTCCATTGTCCCAATACCAGTGCGAAATAACGTTTGTCACTACTTCCTTCACGCATGATCTCGTGCATGGCAACCAACGCGGAACGTTTTTTGGCCAATAGCAAAATACCAGAGGTCTCTCTATCTAGACGATGCACAAGCTCCAAGAACTTGGCCTGAGGACGAGCACGTCGCATCTGCTCTATGACACCGAAACTAACCCCACTACCACCATGTACTGCAACACCCGAAGGTTTGTTCAATGCAATCAAGGCATCATCTTCGTAAATGATGGGAAATTCGACCGGCGGGATGTGCGTCACTTCCGCAGCCGTCTTTTCTGCCACACGTATCGGAGGGATGCGCAAAAGATCGCCTAACTGCAGCCTATAGGTCTGATCTATACGCTTCTTGTTGACCCGGACTTCGCCACGCAGGATGCGATATATATGGCTCTTGGGCACACCTTTTAGATGACGAAAGAGGAAGTTATCGATGCGTTGATCAGCACCACTCTCATCTATCTCTAAAAATGTGACAGATTCTTTGCTTAAACCATTCATTATGAATATACTTCGACGCTCGCGCGATTTGGAGTTGGGTGTTTATCGGTATGTTTCTGATTAGGAATGTATCGTTACTGAATTCTGCGGCGCTCTCGCCGTACAGATTCTTCGGCGTATCTGCCGCCTACCCGACCTTCCGCCGCGGCCCGGTTAATATCGTCCACCGGAACCAGCGACGATAGTAATTGATTTACGCGCTCAAAGCACCTGTGGATTTTCCGTGGTGGCGCAAAAGTCAGGATGTTTTGCTGAGGTCGAGCCCAAAGTTTGCATGAGTCGAGGTCTAACCCCCTTGCAGACTTTCTAAGGTCTCCCTCACACGACATTCCTGACACCTGTGCCCTCACCCGATTTTTAAGACTGGCTACGATAGAGAGCTACGTCGAGCAACCGTTACGAAGCTATTAACGCTGTTTGCCGCTCACTGTTGGCTCAACCACGCTTAGCCGCGTGCAGCCTGAAACACCCCGTGTCAGAGCGCGGGAGAAAATATAAATGAAACGCATGTTATTCAATGCGACACAACCGGAAGAACTCCGTGTCGCCATTGTTGACGGTCAGAAACTCATCGACCTCGACATTGAAACAGCCGGTAAGGAACAACGCAAAAGCAACATTTACCAAGCTGTTATCACCCGCATTGAGCCCAGTTTAGAGGCCTGCTTCGTCGAATATGGCGGCACGCGTCACGGCTTTTTGCCCTTTAAAGAAGTATCACCCCAATACTACCAACCCGGTTGCCCTAACCGTCCTTCGGTAAAAGAAGCACTACGCGAAGGTCAGGAACTTCTGGTTCAAGTCGAAAAGGACGAGCGCGGCAACAAAGGCGCAGCCCTCACCACTTACGTCAGCCTAGCAGGTCGTTACATCGTTTTGATGCCTAACAACGCGAACGGCGGCGGTGTATCCCGTCGCATCGAAGGCGAAGAACGCAATGAGTTGCGTGAAGTGCTATCGCATGTGGAAGTGCCAAATGGTATGAGTATCATCGCCCGTACTGCCGGCATTGGTCGCAATCAGGAAGAGCTACAGTGGGACTTGAACTACCTGACCCAGTTGTGGGAAGCCATAGACGGCGCAGCCAAATCTGAAAAAGCACCTTCTTTGATCTATCTTGAAAGCAGCTTGGTGGTACGCGCTATCCGCGACTACTTCAACCCTGAGATCGGCGAAATCCTGATCGACACTGAAGAAGTCTACCAACAAGCTCTGGCGTTCATGAGTACTGTGATGCCTGACAATGTAGACCGCATCAAGCTCTACCAAGATGATGTTCCATTGTTCTCACGCTTCCAGATCGAACACCAGATTGAGTCCGCCCATGCCCGTGAAGTACGTCTGCCGTCCGGCGGCGCTATCGTCATTGACCACACCGAAGCCTTGACCGCGATTGACATCAACTCGGCACGTGCGACCAAGGGTGCGGATATCGAGCACACTGCATTCAATACCAATCTAGAAGCAGCAGAAGAAATCGCTCGTCAGATGCGCTTGCGCGATTTGGGTGGCTTGATTGTCATCGACTTCATCGACATGGAGAATAGCCGCAACCAGCGCGACGTAGAGAATCGTTTGCGCGACTCCCTGCGCTACGACCGTGCGCGTGTGCAAACTGCAAAGATCTCACGCTTTGGTCTATTGGAGCTGTCCCGCCAGCGTTTGCAACCTAGTCTGGGCGAAAGCAACTACATGGCTTGCCCACGTTGCAGTGGCATAGGACATATCCGTGGTACCGAATCTTCAGCTTTGCACATCCTGCGCATCTTGCAGGAAGAAGCCATGAAAGAAAGCAGCGCAGCATTGCAAGTACAAGTGCCTGTGGACGTTGCCACCTTCCTGCTAAACGAGAAGCGCGGCGATATCCATCGCATTGAATCCCGTCTGAAGGTCGCCATCACACTGATCCCTAACCCGCATCTGGAAACACCTAACTACAGCATCAATCGCATCAAGCATGACGATGTGGTCAGCGAAGCCGTCGCCAGTTACAAGATGGTTGAGAAACCATCCGAAGATAAATCTGCAGGCTCACAAGAGCCACAAAAAGCTGCTCGCGCACAAGCGGTGGTGCAGGGCATCACACCTGCGCAGCCAGCTCCAATGAAACCTGTAGAGGTAAAGACTTCCTTCTTGGATATGTTGTTTGGTTGGCTCAAGTCTGAAGACAAGCCAGAAGCTCCTAAGCCTAGACAGGCAACCTCCCGTCCTCCACGCGGTGATCGCTCAGAGCGAAGCGAACGCAATGAAGGCGGCAAGCGTCGCGAACGTGGTGAACGCGGAGACAAGGGCGATAAAGCTGAAAAGTCAGGTGACCGTAATGAGGGTCGCGGTGAAGGTCGTCGCGAACGCGGTGAACCACGCAACAAAACTGCCAGCAATGAGCAGAAGCCACAAGAGCAACGCAAGCCACTTGCGCCGAAACCACCACGCCCTCCACGTGAACCTCGTGAGCCTCGTGAAGCCAAACCTGCAATAGAAGCACAGGTGCAGGCAGTCGCACCGGAAGCTAGTGAAGAGTCAGCGGCACGTGAAGGTAGTCGTCGTCGCGGCCGTCGTGGTGGCCGTCGTGAACGTGAACGTCGTGAGAACGTCGTAACGAACAACGAAGGTAACAACGGCGAACAATTGGTCATGGCAGAACAAGCCACCCAACCTGCCACACCAAGACAGGCTAAGAAGTTGGTGCCAACCGAGTACTACGCTTTCCCTAGCCATATGGTAAGACCGACTGAATATGTCGCCTACCCTAGCAAACCTGTAACCCAGCCTATTGTGGCTGAAGTTGCAGCATCTGTTGCTGTCGCCATTGATGCAAGTCTAGTGCAGATTGAGACCGACCCGAACAAGGCCGCGAAGATCCACTACACCACACCTCACCACCCGCAATCACACGCACAACGTCGTCGTGAACGCAAACGTGAAGTGTATGTAGAAGAACCATTGGTCCAGATCGAGACTCAGCACCACACATCTTAAAGACTAAGTCGTAATAAAAAAGCCGCACCTGAATCAGGTGCGGCTTTTTTACATCTGCTCGGTGTATCAACGATACAGTCTCAACTGTACGCCTGCTTCCTCTGTACCCGCTTGGAACTCGGCAGCGATCGCCACGTCCGGCACACATACCAAGGTCTCACCGCTGTACAACAACGGCAGTCGGTCTCGTCGCCAGGGCGGCACCTGATGTTCTTGCAGCAGGTTCTTCAAAGTGCGTAGACTGGCATGAAGGTAGGGGCGCAGTGACTCCCCTCCTTGCCTGACCCGCAAGGTCACGGGAGCAGAGAGTAATTTTTTAAGACTAATGCCCTCACCTTGCGTACGGACGAAGATGATATGCTCACCAATCATTGGCCAATCAATCTCAGTCAACTCCTGATTCGCCACGCTAAGATCACTATCCAGCGCAGGCAAAATCGGCATGACATAAACTTGATTGCGATATCGCCTCACCTGCCATGCTCCATAGCTGGCACAGACTACTGCATCATCACGCGCTGTACAGAGTTGCTGCAGCATTTCTTCCAGCTGCGCGGCCTGAGGCATGGGTGCGCCGCAATATTGCAGAAAATAGCGCAACAGATTCTTGGCGCGAGCGTTGCTCAGAGTTTGTAAAGCAGTTACATCCAAGTGCTCTGTTTGCATGGCGGTGCTGGCATCCTGATGTGCTAATTCATCCAGCAATAGACTAGCCTCGTGGAAGTGTTGCGCACTGCGTGCCAGTGTTGATCGATAAGCGGGGAAGCGTTGTGCCAGTACCGGCAACACCTGATGCCGCAAAAAATTTCGCGGATAACTATCATTGGCGTTGCTCTCGTCTTCTATCCAGCTTAGATGATGGCTACGTGCGTAGTCTTCGATCTCGGCACGAGTACAAGCCAGCAGAGGTCGTACCCATTGCGTATCGCGGCTAACCAGCATGGGCATGGCACTCGTGCCGCGCACGCCTGCACCACGCAATAACTGCAACAACACAGTCTCGGCCTGATCATCGGCGTGATGTGCGAGTGCTAGGAAATCCTGACGGTGCTTGGCATATGCTGCATAACGCAACTGACGCGCAGCCGCTTCCACACCCTTTTCCAGCAGAGGCGTTATATCGACTTGTTCGAGATGGAAAGTGAGGTTGTAAGCAGCACAACGTTGTTCGCAAAAAGTAGCCCACGTATCCGCGTGCGGACTGATGCCATGGTGCACATGTAATGCAGAGAGCTGCCAAGCGTAGCGATGGGCGAATTGATGCAGGATATGTAACAGTACGACGGAATCTACCCCGCCGCTAAATGCGATGAGTATCGAGCTATGCGGAGGGATCAGCGTCGCTAATCGCCCCGCCAGTTGATGGGCAAGATCAGCCGAGTTCGACTTCCTTGAATTTTCCATAACTCATCAAACGATTGAAGCGGTCCTGTAGCAACGTGGGGGTCGGCTTGTTCTGTGCCGTCTTCAATGCATCTTGTAAAGCCTTCTTGACGCTGTTCATCGTTGCTTTGTAATCGCGATGTGCGCCGCCCAATGGCTCAGCGATGATTTTATCTACCAAGCCTAAGGACTTCAGGCGATTTGCCGTGATGCCCAGTGTTTCTGCTGCTTCAGAGGCTTTTGCCGCACTCTTCCACAAGATAGATGCACAGCCTTCTGGAGAGATCACCGAGTATGTACTGTATTGCAGCATCAACAATGCATCACCCACCGCAACTGCCAGCGCACCACCTGAGCCGCCTTCACCAATCACCGTACAGATGACAGGCACGCGCAGCTCTGTCATTTCGTACAGATTGCGACCAATGGCTTCAGACTGACCGCGCTCTTCCGCACCGACCCCGGGATAAGCACCAGGTGTATCGATGAAAGTCATGACAGGAATACCGAACTTCTCAGCCAAATGCATCAGACGCATCGCTTTACGGTAGCCCTCTGGACGAGGCATACCGAAGTTGCGCAAAATTTTCTCTTTTGTATCGCGACCCTTTTGATGGCCAATGACCATCACACTCTGGCCGTTAAAACGTGCCAGACCACCCACAATCGCTTTATCGTCTGCATAGTTACGGTCCCCATGCAATTCTTCAAAATCCGTGAACAGATGTTCAATGTAGTCAAGTGTGTAAGGGCGTTGCGGGTGACGCGACACCTGAGATATCTGCCATGAAGTCAGTTTTGAGTACACTTCTTTGGTCAAGGCTTCACTCTTTTTGGATAGATTCGCGATCTCGTCAGCGATATCCAATGCGGAGTCATCTTGCATGAAACGCAATTGCTCGATCTTCTCTTCCAACTCGGCGATAGAGCTCTCAAAGTCTAGAAATGATATTTTCATGTTTCTCCCATCACAACCCCCTTGTGGGGTAGATATTATTTGCTGATTGGCAATATTTAATGCGGCGCGATGATACTACAGCCGGCCTACAAACCGAAGAATCGTTTGACCGTGGCTAACACTTCATAATGCTGTTTGTGTATCTCCTTATGCTTGGAGGCTTCGTCCAAATTCTGCATAGCGCTATCCAACTGGGCACGGCGAGTCACCAGCACATGGGCGACCTCCTCAGCGATACTGGGTCGTGCCAGCACCACTGCCTCGAACGCCTCTTTATCCAAGCGATAACACTCTACGTCGGTCTTAGCAATCACCGAAGCCGCACGTGGCGCACCCGTCATCAGACTCATCTCACCAAAAAAGGCGCCTTTGCCCAATATATTGAGTATGCGTTTCTCGCCAGCTTGGCCTTCCAGATATATCTCAGCCTCACCATTGATGATAATGAATAACCAGTGCTGTGAGGCCGTACCCTGTTTGGTGATGATATTACCTTTGGCAAAGGGCGCGTATTTGAGGCGGGCTGCCATACGGTGTAGCTCGTCATCGCTCATCTGGGCGAACAACTCCACCCGCTTTAGCGCCTTTATACGGCGCACAAGTTCGCGTTGCTGTACCGCTTCTTCGTATTTTTCGTTCTCTTTGATGAAGTGTACGTTCTGTTCTTCGACGGCCAGTTTGATACCCACACGTTCCAACGCCGTATAAACATGCCAGCGCACCGCTGCATCGGTAGGGTCATCTATCGCCAGATTGGTCAGCCAATAACGCAAGGCATAACGTGCACAGCCTTTATCTATCTCCATCAATACACAACTAGGTACGGGGGATTTGGCGACGTTATTAATCTCCGCTTGTAGGATTGCATCTTCCACCGCCGTGACCACTTTGGTCGGCGTGGTGTTCAGATTCACGTTGAACCATACCCAACGACGCCACTGTACCGGTTGGTCGGTACGTCTACCCAATACTAGGAATTTATTCTTCATCAAGTGGCTATTGGGGATGACCACGGTCTCCCAATTACGTGTCTCAACCAAAGTGGAGCGCCAACGAATATCGACCACACGACCAACCACATCGTCAGATTTGATCCAGTCGCCTATGCCGACCGAGTTATCTAGCTGCAAAGCCAGTCCACCAAGGATGTTGCCCAAAGTATCCTGCATCGCGAACGCAACTACAGCGGTGATCATTGCCGATGTCGCAACGATACTTCCCAGATCCAAACCAGCATAACGCAGCCTAACCATACCCCAAGCGATGTAAGCGACAATGACGAAAAAGTCTTCTGCGATGCGCGGTGGAGTGACGCGCGCGAGTGGCAAAATCAGGCGGAACATCAACAAACCCCACAAGCGTATTAGGGCGATTCCACCACCGATAACGAAGATCTCACGCAGGATGTTCGCTGCAGAAGTGAATTGCATGGCGTGCAGCAGACTGCTGATGAACTGTCCGAACAGACAGGCGAGGAAGAAGCTCAGGGTATTTATGATGCTCTGGCGCTCTTCTTTGTGGAAGTGATACAGGATGAAAGTTAGCGCCATACCCATGACAACGACCAACAAAGACTCTTCACGCCAAAAAAATGCGATCGCTGTTTCCCAAAAACCCATCTTATTCTCCCCCCCGTTTGTGCAGTGATTCTACACCAAGGAATACTTCGCCAAAGGCTTGCTTGTGCGCCAGAAGCGCCACAAATCCGCACGTGTAATAACATAGGTCCGGCTACTCTCACCGGCCATCACATCAATCTGCAATCGCTCCAGTTGCCCACTGCTTATCGCATGAAACAAAGGCTGGAACAGATCAAACTCTAATCTCTGCATCGCCATACGCCATGCATGCAAGTCACCAGCTTGCAGGCAACGACTCAAGCTGGTACACATCAACAATTGCCTGTCTGCTTGCGCTTGCCACTTACCCTCTACTTGCTGATGCGACAATCCTGCTGCTGCCGCAAACATTTCGCCTAACACGTCATCCGATGCCACTACATCATATTCGGCCCTGACCTGCCCTAATGCCGCACTACCACCCCAAAACCATAGGGAGTTTATCGGCGACTCGCCGCGAGATTCGCGCGCTTCATTCAAAGGATGAGCGAACAACAACATCTGTATCTCATTGAACAACTGATGCCAATGTGGTGCATCCGTGCCCTGCGGTAAGGCTCCGCGCACATTGCTGCCTATAACTTCGGACAAGGCTCTCGTCTGCATCTCAGGTAATTCCGCCAACTCCACGTACCAACGCAGAGGATGCGGCACATGAAAAGTCATACCCTGCCCAGCAAAATATTCGTTCAGACTGGCACAGAATTGCACCGCTTCTGCTGCCGTGACCTCACCCTGTGACAGCAACATTTGGTCGCGCTGTAAACGCAGATTCACAGGATCAGCACGCAAATATATGCTTGTCGGCAAACCATCAAATTTAGCAGAAACGGCCGCCATAGGAATATCACCCTGCACTGCCATGCCAAATGCCGCAAACAAAGCCTGCTCCACACCATGGGTTGGAATTTTCTCTGATTGTGCCCGCGCCAATAGCTTACCCAGCACTGGCAATTCAAGATCGGCACTGACATCTGAGGCGAATGCTACGGGTAGGAAAAGGTCAGGAAGGAGCAGGTGTACATTTTTCATGACGGCAAGTTTAACATCGACAGCACTATTTCCTCGTTGCAGAACATCAAGTCAAATTTAAGGCATTAAATTATTAAGATGCATATTCGACGGAACTTGGACAGCGGCGTCACCAAATAAAAAAGCACCTAGCCATTGCTGACTAAGTGCTTGAATATTTGGGGTGGCTGATGGGGCTCGAACCCACGACAACAGGAATCACAATCCTGGACTCTACCAACTGAGCTACAGCCACCGTTGAAGCTTGCTACTGTACAGACACTGGTGTGCCCGACAGGAATCGAACCTGTAACCCCCAGCTTAGAAGGCTGGTGCTCTATCCGGTTGAGCTACGGGCACAATTCTTTTCTTGGGAATTGAAAAACTACTAAAAACCTGGTCGGGGTGGAGAGATTCGAACTCCCGACATCCTGCTCCCAAAGCAGGCGCGCTACCAGGCTACGCTACACCCCGAAGGCTGCGCATTATATAGATGTTCGCAGCTAATGCAATTGGTTTTTTAGATTTCTTTTAATATTTTTAATACACAAATTTTATGTGTCCATAGAAATGCAAACACGCCAATTTTGCGGAGTTTAATTTCCGTAAAAGTGGCGTGCAAAAAGTATCACTTCTGATCAGGATTTTTTTAATTGCGGCATTGCGCGCATCAGGTAATAACCCATAGACCAGAGCGTCAACAGTGCGGCGAGATACAAC
>JBBQKX010000005.1:0-49509 GCA_038327315.1 Burkholderiales bacterium
ATTTGTCGAAACGACTTATCCAGCTTGTGTGATCTATTGGGCTAAGGGATTTACCTCTGCAATTCTTCTGTATATATCTACGTGAAAATAAACATAGATACTACGCTCGCTGTCGAACTGCTAAAACAGATAGGGCCAGAATACGATCAACTCTATGGTCAGTTGGTCAGCGATCCTGAATTGGCACCAAACATAACAAAGTTCTCTAGGCACATGGGTTTGGATGGTTACCCATTGCTATATATAGACAATCAAAATATTTTAAAGCTACTGTTGTTAAGCGTAATGCCTGCAAATCAGATTAATGATTTGAACGAGTATGTAGCAGCTCTCAGCGTTGATGATCTAAGTACTTTTTCAAATCAGACCATAAAAAATCTCGTTGAGTCACCTGAGAAACTGGGAGAAATTTTAGACGCTTCCATCCCTAGTAGTTTTGATTTCAATGATTCATCAACGCACGACGCTCAAACCAAAGTTATTTTTACGGCTTTTTTGGTTCAATTTCACGATATCGTTTCATTCCTCGTTCATGGCAAGCGTATTACTGACTTGGTTCAGAGTGCGATAAATGGCGATGACGATGCGCTATGTTTAGCCGTACAGACTGATCGTTTAACGTTAGAGATTCCGTACTTCAAAGCCCGTATCAATAAGGCACTTTTACTCAGTACTGACGAAGACGTTAAGTTTTTGTATAACTTTGGATATAGGCTACAAAATCCCCTTCTGCGTGGCAGTATAAAAAATCGTCGGGTTTGGATTTCTTTACTGTTGCTCGATAATTTGGGCATGCTGGATGGCTCATTAACTCGTGCTGAAATTTTGCAGATACTTGATGATGCAAAAGTTGAAGGTATCAGTAGCGAAGATAGCCTCTCCCGAATGCTTAGAACTTTCCGCGCATATCAAAATTCTCCATCAGAGTCAAAGTAGCAGATTGCGTATTCCACTACTTCGACCCGCCTTAATCATGTAATTAATGTTCGTGCTCCCTAAACAACATAGGAGCACATCATGGAACATCAAGAAGAAGGTTTTAATCGAGCCGCCGCAGCCGATGAAGCGCACGCCCGTAGCGGCGCTAGCCGCACGGACGGACGGTTCATTGGCGAGGTGGCAACAGGTCATGTTCCGCCTTCTCGGGCTCAGGGTGATTCCTCAGGCGGCGAAGCCGCCACTAGATTTATCAAGAGGATATATTCCAACACACCATATCGCATCAAAATTCGGAACTATGGCAATGGACTTGCTGAGGTAGGGTGGTCATTTATTAGTTCAACACCTCCAAACAAAGCCGCAAGAGGGTTATCTACACAGCGAGATAAAAACGAAGATCGTGCAGCACGTCACGCTAAATCCAGATTACGTCAGCTCATTCTCTCAGCAAACCTCACACACCTACTCACGCTCACATACAAGGAAAATGTCACGGATTTTAAGCGCGCATCTGATGACCTGAATCGCTTTGTTCGCAAGATGAAAGTCAAAGTTAAGGAATGGCGTTATGTTGCAGTAGCCGAACAGCAAGAGCGTGGTGCTTGGCATTGGCATATCGCGGTTAAAGGTTATCAGGACGTTGAAATGATTCGCACCCAATGGCGAGAGGTGGTAGGGGAAGGAAATATCGATGTAAGCGCGCCTAAAGGCTCTCGCAAGGATCAGCGGCTCTATTTGGTTAAGTACCTCGGCAAGTATCTTGTCAAAGCATTCTCGTTAGGCCGACGTGAACTCAATCAGCATCGCTTCCGCGCATCTCGCAACATAAAAGTCGTGGAGGACAAATTCCATATCGTTCCACAAGTCGGCGTTAGCTTAGAACAGGCTGCTCTGTCGTGCTTAAAAGAAGAAGCGGGGGCAATTGGATTCGTATGGAATGCCGATGACAAAATGTGCGGCTGGGCTTGTTCTTGGAAGTAATGAAATGAACACGCTTACCCTGCGACAAGCTGCTGAATTACTCAAAATTCATCCCGTCACTTTGCAAGACAAGGCAAGGGCTGGCGAGATACCTGGTGCGAAGATTGGCAAGTGTTGGGTCTTTGTTGAATTTGACCTGATCGAGTATATCCGCACACAATACAAGCGGCGGGCGTTGCAGGGTGAACAAAAGGAGCAATCACTATGTCACTCTTCAAACGCAAGGATTCACCTCATTGGTGGATCAAACTCACCCACGAAGGAAAGCGAATACAGCAAAGTACTGGGACTTCCGACAAGGCAAAAGCCACGGAATACCACGACAAGCTAAAGGCGTCTTTGTGGGATCAGGCAAGGCTGGGGATTAAACCCCGATATGCTTGGAATGACGCGGTAGTTCGTTATCTGGCGGAAACAACACACAAGGCTTCACAGTGCAGCGACAAGACACATTTGCGCTGGCTGGATCGGTTCTTGAATGGTGTCATGCTGGATGAGATCAACCGCAACAGGTTAGACAGGATCATGGCTGCGCGCATGTCTGAAGGATTGAAAAATAGCTCAGTCAATCGCGTGATGGAAGTGATTCGTGCAGTACTACGCAAGGCAGCGAATGAATGGGAATGGATAGATCGAGTTCCGTTCATCCGTATGCTTCCTGAACCGAGTCGGCGCATACGCTGGATCACTCAGGAGCAAGCAACTAGGCTTATCACCGAATTGCCGCCCCACATGGCTACGATGGTGCGCTTCTCTTTGGAAACAGGGTTAAGACGTTCTAACGTAACTGGACTGGAATGGTCGCAAGTTGATCTAGTGCGTAGAACTGCATGGGTGCATCCTGACCAAGCCAAAGCAAGGAAAGCGATTGTTGTACCGTTGAGTGCTGCTGCTGTGATCGTTCTACGTGAACAGATAGGCAAACACCCAACGCATGTATTCAGCTACAAGGGCAAGCCAATTACTCAAGTCAGCACTAAGGCTTGGTATAAAGGATTGGAGAATGCGGGGATTGATAACTTCCGTTGGCACGATCTAAGGCACACTTGGGCAAGCTGGCATGTGCAGAATGGAACACCGTTGCATGTTCTGCAAGAGCTAGGCGGTTGGGAGTCTGCTGAGATGGTGAGGAAGTACGCTCACTTCTCAAGTGAACATCTAGTCGAATACGTGGATCGTCTGTCTAGATTGAAGCTGATTGAACATACGACTCAAGATGGAGATTTAGCTACGTTGTAGCTACGTGCTAAATAAAAAAGGAGCTAGCCGTTAAGCTAACTCCTTGTTTATATGGTGCGCCCGAAGAGATTCGAACTCCTGACCCCTTGGTTCGTAGCCAAGTACTCTATCCAGCTGAGCTACGGGCGCGTGTAAATTGTTGCCTTGGCGGAGAAGGAGGGATTCGAACCCTCGATCCAGGTTTATGCCCGGATGCTCCCTTAGCAGGGGAGTGCCTTCGACCACTCGGCCACCTCTCCGAAGGCCGCGCATATTAATGGATACCTAGTCCTAGGTCAACAAAAGAGTGAGGAATATTTTAAATGCGGGCTAAATGAGTTCCTCCGCTGCTTTTGTCGCTCTTATATCTAGCGTTATGAGTATTTAAGAATCCGTATTTCGGGGCTTTGTTCAGCCTTTTTTCTTGGCCATGAAAGGATGAGCGTGTCTGCTCAGGATGAAGTCTGCAATCAGCTTGAACCAAATAGTAAGTCCAGCCATGGCGCTCCAAGTGCTGTATTCAAAAGTCGCTGATACTACGCCGTAGATCGTTACAAGCAATGTCACTGCAGCCAGTAGATTAATGGCCAAGGTGTAAGGGGCATAGCGCTCTACATCTTCAGGAGGTTGTCCACGCTTTAGGGCGACTTCAGAATAGTCACGCTTGAAGGCGATGCGCCAAGAACGTCTGAGCCAGTAAAAGGAAATCGGAAATAGTGCGATGAATAGTATCCATGTCATCGCGATGCTGATATCAAAAACCATGTGCTCTCCAAGAAAAAACCCCGCCGGGTTACGGCGGGGTCAATGTTACAGCGAAATCAAACTATTTTAGTGTGCACCGTCTACAGCTTTAGAGCCGCGTGGTGTACGTACACTTTCAACCAAGTGTTGGATGTGCTCAGGTGGCTCTGGAGTGAACTTATCTACCAAGAAGGCAACAGCGAAGTTGACCACTGCACCAACTGCACCAAACGCTTCAGGCGTGATGCCGAAGAAGCTGTTAGGGCCGCCTATCATGTTCACGAAGTCGGTGCCTTTGATGAAGAAGATACCTTTGTGTGCGAACACGTAGAACAGTGTAATGCTCAGGCCTGCCAACATACCGGCGATAGCACCTTCTTTGTTCATCTTCTTACTGAAGATACCCATCATGATTGCTGGGAACAGGGAGCTAGCCGCGATACCGAAGGCTAGTGCCACAGTTCCCGCTGCAAAGCCAGGAGGATTTAGACCCAAATAACCAGCAACAACGATGGAACATGCCATGGCGACCTTACCTGCCATAAGCTCGTTCTTTTCGCTGATTTTGGGGTTGAACACGCCTTTGATCAAGTCATGCGAGATGGCAGATGAGATCGCCAGCAACAGACCTGCAGCAGTGGACAACGCAGCAGCCAAACCACCTGCAGCAACCAGGGCGATTACCCAGTTAGGCAGCAATGCGATTTCAGGGTTAGCCAACACGATGATATCGGCATTGACTGTCAGTTCGTTACCCTTCCAGCCAGCAGCCTCAGCTTTAGCCTTTGCAGTTTCGTTCTTAGTCTTGTCGTTGTAGTACTGGATACGGCCGTCGCCGTTCTTGTCTTCAAACTTCAACAAGCCAGTCTTTTCCCATCGTGCCATCCAGTCTGGACGCTCATCGTATTTGATCTGTGAGTCAGGGCCGTATGGATCCGCATTCTGCATCACAACACCAGGTGTCATAGTGCGTAACAGATTCATCTTGGCCATTGCACCTACTGCTGGTGCAGTCGTGTACAAGATCGCGATGAAAACCAAAGCCCAACCAGCAGAAGAACGAGCCGCTGCAACTGTAGGAACGGTGAAGAAGCGCATGATGACGTGAGGTAGACCTGCTGTACCGATCATCAGGGACAAGGTGTACACGAACATGTTCAGCGTACTACCCGCTGTAGTTGTCGTGTATTGGCCAAAACCCAGATCGACCACAATCGTGTCCAGCTTGTGCAACAGAGAAACATCCGAGCCGATCATGTTGGAACCCAGACCCAATTGAGGGATGGGGTTGCCAGTTAATTGCAGCGAAATGAACACGGCAGGAACGGTGTAAGCAAAGATCAGCACGACGTACTGAGCTACTTGGGTGTAAGTGATGCCTTTCATGCCACCTAGAACGGCGTACACGAATACGATACCCATACCGACATAGATACCAGTCTCACTTGAAACACCTAGGAAGCGTGAGAATGCCACGCCGACACCCGTCATCTGGCCAATCACATACGTCAGCGAAGCTGTCAGCAAGCACAGCACCGCTACGGTAGAAGCAGACTTGGAGTAGTAACGGTCACCAATGAATTGAGGAACGGTGAACTTGCCGAACTTACGTAGATACGGTGCCAGCAACAGGGCCAACAACACATAGCCACCCGTCCAACCCATCAGGAATAGACCACCACCGTAGCCCATGTTAGAGATTAGGCCGGCCATAGAGATGAATGATGCCGCTGACATCCAGTCCGCAGCTGTCGCCATACCGTTGATGCGAGGGCCTACACTGCCACCCGCCACATAGAACTCGCTGGTGCTACCTGCCCGCGCCCAGATAGCGATACCGATGTAGAGCGCAAAACTCAGCCCCACCACCAGATAAATCGTTGTTTGCAGATCCATGTTATCCCCTTATTCCTCGTGTACGTCGAACTTACGGTCGATCTCACCCATCTTTTTGGCATAGATAAAGATCAAAGCCACGAAGACATAGATAGATCCCTGTTGAGCAAACCAAAAGCCCAGTGGATACCCGCCCAAATGTATATTGTTGAGTAAGTCGGCAAATAATATGCCTGCGCCGAATGACACTAAGAACCAAATTACTAGGATCTTGGTCAGTAAACCCAACGTGGCCTTCCAATAGGCCTCGCCGCTTTTGTCCATTGCTATTCCCCTTTATTATTGATGTGATGTGTTCGAAATGTCGGTATCTCGAGGTGATGAAACGAGACGCGAAGATTGTATATCAGCCTGATTGAAATATTTGACTATAAATCTTCAATATCCTGAAAGTTAGTGTGGATATGGGCCTAAATCTCGCCTTTTGAGTGTCGTAGCTCGCGTTCTAAATCACGTAATTCTTGGTAATTCAATTCGCTAGCGTTGTTACATTGCGCAACGAGTAATAATTGAGCGGTTGCCAATGCGTCTGCGAGTGCATTGTGGCGGCTGTCATTGATGATGTTGAAATGACGCGTCCAGTCATCGAGGACGCGGTGTGTATACATTAGAGTGGGGTATAGCGCTGGCATGACATAGGCTAAATCCATCCAAGTGTGCCTGAAGTTAAACCCTAGATAAGCCTTCATCGCCTTGCGTATCATGGTCTCATCGAAGGTGACATGGAAGGCGACAAGCGGGTCTTTGCCGACGAATTCCAGAAAGTCCAGCAATGCATCTGCTGGCAAAACGCCTTCGCGTTGAGCAGAGCCAGAGATGCCATGGATAAGGATGTTGTCGTGATGACTGCTGGTGTGCTGTTGCAATACAACAGCGTAACTGTCGCTTAGTACGATGCGCTGGTCCACTACAGCGACAGCACCGATGGAGAGCAAGGTGTCTGTGACCAGATTGAGTCCTGTGGTCTCTACATCCAATACCACGCAGCGCAGCGGGTCGCGTAAAACTGGGAGTGCTTGCCATGCGGCCAGACGTTCGGTCTGATCCTCGGTCAGCTGAGCTTTCGGTGCCAGCCAGCGTTGCAAGATGCGTTTCAAAGTTGGTAGTCCAGTGCCAGCTTGGCTTGTGCCTTACGTGCTTGACGGAAGGCTTCTTTGAGGATGCGCCGGTCGAGTTCGTTGAGCTGCTCTGGGTCAATCAGATTGTCGAGTTCTTGAACAGTTGTATCGGTACTTTTACTGGCTTCGTAATGGTGGCGCAGGCGCAACATCTGAATGAATAGGAAAGCATTTATCCAGCCCTCGACTTCTGCAGCCGGGATGTGGGCGACTACAGCACTCTGACGCAATCTTTGTACGGTGCTGGTGGATGTCACTCCGGTGGCGAGACTCATGATGCGCGCCGCATCGACGAAGGGCGTCAGACCGTTGTATTTGAGGTCAATACGATCTGTTTCATTGAGAACGAAATCACGCACCAAGCCTAACGGCGGACGATTGCGTATGGCATTGGCGGCCATTTGGTGCAAAAAGCGTTGATTGCCACGTGCCAATTGCGCCAACCAGTTGCGCAGTTGCTCGGCGAGTTTTGCTTGTCCAGCCAGCGCACGAAAATCAAAGAAGATGGAAGAATGCAGCAGACTTTCGGGTGAGCCCCTGTCCACCCATTTGCTGAAGACCGCGCGCCATTCATCCATGGACAGACACCACTGCGGATTGGACGCCATGATGTTGCCCTTACATAAGGAAAAGCCACAACGCGCCATCGCGTGATTAATACGCAGCGCGATGGGTAGAAGGGTGTTGCGCACCTCATCGATGGACATGCCATCGGGTACTGTGAAGATCAAAGCGTTGTCCTGATCGGTATTCAAAGTCTGCTCTAAGCGACCTCCCGAACCCATTACTAGCCAGCACAGCCCTTCGTATATAGGTGTGTCGCATAGTCCGGCTGCACTGCATTCGAGTTCAATCAGTCGAGCTGAGAGCAGATCGTTGAGCGTGGAGATGAATAAGGTTAGCTGTTCGGCAGCAACTCCCTGAGCCATCATGTTGTGTGTCAAGGTTCGTATGTCTTTACTTAAGCCAACAAGTACATCGATGTTCTCGGCTTTGCGTAATGCGCCACTGATCTGACGCAAGCCGACGCGTTGCAGAGAGAATAAGTCGCGTTCGGACAAGATGCCCAGTAGCACACCGCCATTGTCGCAGACCAGTACGTGACGGAAACCCTTGCGTGCCATCACCATGGCCGCCTCATAGGCGAGCGCATCGGGGGGGAGTGTGGTTGGGAAGTGGCTCATCACAGCGGAGATGGGCTGATCAGTTGCGATGCATGGCAGGACCACACGACTGAGCAAATCATTCAGGGTGAAAATGCCTAGCGGTTTATTGTTTGTATCGACTACTACCATGGAGCCAACTTGCGCATCACGCATGGTCGTCAGTGCGATTTGTATACTGGTGTCAGGCGGGCAAGTGATAGGGGTGCGGCGTATCACATCTGCCAAGGTGGTCGACATGGATTGTTGTTCGCTGGCAGCCTGCGAGAACTTCGCTTGCATGGCCTGATTGGACTGATCGAACAAAGCGGCGATGCGACGGGTGCAGAAATCTTTGAATACCAGCGACATGTCCAGCAGTGTATGGAAATCCGCTACATCGAGTTCGAAGCAGAAAACATCTGTAGTCGCTCTATAAGTCGCAGATACCGCTCGCGCTGCGAGTAGGGCACCAACGGGGAAGCTTTCACCTTCGTGCAATTCCATCACCGCATCTTCGCTGTGACGCTCGCCCTGCACCATGCCTTGTTTGATAATCAGGAAGCGTGTGGACTTACCCTGCGCAGGCTCAAGTATCACGGTGTTTTTTGGATAGTAGGCCAAGCGTAAACGCTCTAGCAGCCAGATTTGATGGCCGGTCTCCATCCTGTCATAAGGTGCGTGTGCGGTGAGAAAAGAAAGCTGTGAGATGTGGATCGCGCTCAATGTAAGGCCTCCGATAGGTAGCTTCTTGTCATTATAGCGATGCCCTCACGAGGGCTGAAAATAAACATTCAGACTGTTGACCTTGGTGACTATGGTGTTATCTTAGACGTCTAACGTTAAGTGCTATCTCTTATGTCATTTAAAAATCCAAGTCGCGAGCAGATTCGCTCTTTGTTGCAGTCGGTAAAGCGAGTTGCGGTATTGGGATTATCGCCAAATCCTGCACGCCCCAGTTTCCGTGTTGCCAGTGGTCTGCAAAGCCGCGGCTACCAGATTATCCCGGTACGGCCCATGGTGGACGAAGTGTTAGGTGAGCGTGCTTATCCCGACCTGGAAAGCTTGCCGCAATTGCCGGACATCGTGGATGTATTCCGTGCCTCTGAGCATGTGAGCGCGATCGTCGACAGTTGTATTGCGCTGGGTATCAAGAATCTGTGGTTGCAAGATGGCGTGGTAGACGATAATGCCGCCTCGCGTGCACAACAAGCAGGTATTACAGTGGTGATGGATAGATGCATGTGGCGTGACTGTGTACAACTTTGCGACGAGTTGGGCGGCAATGACTAAACAACGTTGCGCTTGGGCGGGAGATGATGCGCTATACCAGCGCTACCATGACCAAGAGTGGGGTGTGCCTTTGCATGACGATGATAGGATCTTCGAGTTCCTCATCTTGGAGGGGGCGCAAGCGGGATTGAGTTGGATCACCATTTTGCGCAAACGCGAGAATTATCGTGCCGCCTTCGATGGTTTCGACGCAAAGCGCATTGCTCGCTACACCCAAGCTAAAATAGAATCACTGCTGCAAGATCCTGGCATCGTACGCAATCGTTTAAAAGTGAATTCCACGGTGTTGAATGCCCAGAAATTTTTGGATGTGCAAGCCGAGTTCGGTAGTTTTGACGCCTACATTTGGCAGTTTGTTGGAGGCAAAACGATACAGAGCAAGCATCTAAGCCTAGCTGAGGTGCCGACCAGCAGCAAAGAGTCAGATGCCATGAGTAAAGATTTGAAGAAGCGCGGCTTCAAATTTATAGGCACCACGATATGTTATGCATTCATGCAGGCGACAGGAATGGTTAATGACCACACCACGGATTGTTTCCGCCACGGACCATTGAGTAAGTAAAGGATACGCTATGAAATTCACTAAAATGCACGGTGCCGGTAACGACTTTGTCGTCATAGACGGAGTACGTCAATCAGTGAGTATGACGCCGGAACAATTGCGTTTGTTGGCTGACCGCAACTTTGGTGTGGGTTGTGATCAGATACTGTTGGTCGAAAAAGCACAGAGTAAAGAGGCTGACTTTCGCTACCGCATCTTTAATGCAGATGGCGGCGAGGTCGAGCAGTGTGGAAACGGTGCACGCTGCTTCGTGCGCTTTGTACATGATCAAAAGCTGACCAGTAAGCGTGAAATCGTGGTCGAGACCAAGAGTGGTTTGATTGTGCCTAAACTGGAGGACGATGGACGTGTCACCGTCAATATGGGCGCGCCTATCTTTACTGCAGAGCGCATCCCTTTCACGAATGGCACTGAGCAGGTCAGCGAACCTTTGCACGTAGGTGGCGAGACGGTGCATATCAGCGCTTTATCTATGGGTAACCCACATGCGGTGCAGGTAGTCGAGGATGTGGAGACTGCACCTGTGAGCAGACATGGCCCACTCATCGAACTGCATGAACGATTCCCCAAACGTGTCAATGTCGGCTTTATGCAAGTTGTGGATAGGCATAGCATTAAGCTGCGCGTATACGAGCGCGGTGCCGGTGAGACACTGGCCTGCGGAACGGGTGCTTGTGCGGCAGTTGTGGCGGGGATACGACAGGGCTTGGTACATAGCCCAGTTCATGTGCTGACACGTGGCGGTTCCTTGAGCATCACTTGGGATGGCGTAGGTCATCCAGTGATGCTGACTGGACCCGCAATCACCGTATTCAGCGGTGAAATCATCCTATAAGGAGTGAGTATGAGAGTAGAAGACGTAGCGCAATATCTGGAAGACAACCCGCAATTCTTTGAGTCGCATATCGATACCCTGTTGCGTATCGCTATCCCGCATCCTCATGGTGGGCGCACCATCTCACTGAGTGAGCGTCAGTTATTGGCGCTGCGCGAAAAGAACAAAGAGTTGGAAAAGAAATTGCATGATCTGTTGCAATTCGCCAAAGAAAACGACGCACTGCAACACAAGGTGCACGAGTTCATCGTCGCACTGTTCGCCGCAAGCGATTTAGGTACGTTGCGTGACATGGTTCCGCATTTGCTGAGTGATATTTTCAATGTTCCGCACAGTGTGCTGCGCTTGTGGGAAGTCAATCCGCCCAGTGCCGAGACGCTAGCCTTTGCTGATGCTCAAGCTCAGCCTGTGTGTTTGCATCATGCCGCGCACGACACTGTCACATGGTTCGGTGAGAGTGCTCCGCAACTGCGTTCCTATGCCTATATGCCCTTGCATGCAGGTAGTGATACTGTCGGTTTGTTGGTGCTTGCCAGCCCTGACAAACAACGCTTCTATCCCGAAATGGGTACCGTGTTCCTGCAACGCATCGCCGAAGCAGTCGCTAGTTCCTTACATCCTCATCTGCAACAACAAACGTGAACGATACTGGCCAGTCTGAAAATAGTGATGTGGCGGTACGTAATCAGCACTATCTGAAAGAATATCTGGCGTGGTTGCGTTTTGAAAAACGCTATTCTGAATTGACTGCGGAAAATTATGCCCGTGATCTGCAACGCTTGTTCGAATTGAGTGGAGATACTCCACTGGATACGCTCAAGGTACACCAGATTCGGCGTTATATCGCGCAGCTACACGGTCTAGGATTGTCTGGTCGGTCTTTGGCGCGGATGTTGTCTGCTTGGCGGGGATTCTTTGCCTACCTGATGCGTGTGCATGGGCATAGTGACAATCCCTGTGTTGGTCTACGCGCGCCAAAAACACCCAAGACCTTGCCGCAGACACTGTCGCCCGACGAGGCAGCGCGTTTAATGGATATACCAACTGACGATGTTGCCGCGATACGCGATAAAGCGATGATGGAGTTGCTGTATTCCTCTGGCCTGCGTTTGGCCGAGTTAGTCTCCTTGGAGCAGGCCGACATGAACAACGCCTTTGCTGAACATGAGATACGAGTGACAGGTAAGGGCAGCAAGCAGCGTGTGATTCCCTTGGGTAGCTATGCGATCAGTGCGCTGCAAGCCTGGTTGTCGGTGCGAGCACAACTAGCAGACTCGGATGAGACGGCCTTGTTCGTCGGTCAGCGCGGTTCGCGCATCTCGCCGCGTGTGGTCCAACTTCGTATGAAAGAGTGGGGTATCAAACTGGGTATTACCAGTGGTGTTCATCCACATTTGCTGCGGCACTCTTTCGCGACACACGTATTACAATCCTCAGGCGACCTGCGTGCGGTACAGGAGATGTTGGGACATGCCAGCATCTCCACCACTCAGGTCTATACTCATCTAGATTTTCAATACCTCAGCAAAATCTATGACGCGGCGCACCCACGCGCCAAACGTAAACCCTAACTGCGGAGTATCGCTTCGTTGTTAGGGTCGAATTTAAATCGCCCACAAATACTATGACTGAAACCAAATCCCGTAAGCCACGTAACGAGTCAGGGCGCTCACACGCCGGTAAGCGCGACTTCCGCAAACGCAGGCCGCAACAAGAGAATGCCGCGCCGCGCGTTTTGACTGCGCCACGCAGTGGCGATTCCTATGCAGAACCGACCATCGTCTTAGGCGAAGGTCGTGAACGTTCTTTACAGCGTCGCCATCCTTGGGTGTTCTCTGGGGCAATTGCACATGTGGATGGCAAACCCGCTAATGGTCAGACCGTGGCAGTACGAAGCGCGGCGGGTGAGTTTTTAGCTTGGGCTGCCTATAACGTTGGTTCACAGATCACTGCACGCGTGTGGTCATGGCGCGAGGATGAGGTCATAGACGCCGAATACTTCAAACGCAAGATCACCAATGCGTTGACAGCACGTGACACGCTGTCCATGTCTAAAGACAGCAGTGGTATGCGCATAATTCATGCGGAATCAGACGGCCTGCCCGGCCTCATCGTGGATAAGTATGGTGATGTGCTGGTGATGCAGATCGGCAGTGCTGGCGTTGAATATTGGCGCGAGACCATTGCCGATGTGCTGCAATTTGCGTGCAAACCTAGCTGCATCTATGAGCGCTCGGATTCGGACTCGCGTGGCTTGGAGGGATTGCTAGAACGTAACGGCGTGATGCGTGGCACTTTGCCTGAGCAAGTGGAAGTCGTCGAACACGGTTTGCGCTTTAAGGTCGATGTTGCAGATGGACAGAAGACCGGCTTCTATTTGGATCAGCGTGATAACCGCAAACTCACCGAGACCTTGGCGCACGGTAAGACTGTGCTTAACTGCTTTTGTTACACCGGTGGCTTTTCGCTCTATGCGCTGCGCGGTGGCGCAAAGTCTGTGCTATCCATCGATGCATCTGCAGAAGCACTGAAAATTGCCGAACATAATCTGAGTGCGAACGGATTGGATGTGAGCGCAGCCGAATGGCAATGTGATGACGTATTCCAAGCGCTGCGTAAATTTCGCGATCAAGGTAGGAAGTTCGATTTCATTATTCTCGATCCACCCAAGTTTGCGCCCACCGCAGCCTTTGCCGAAAAAGCTGCGCGTGGCTATAAGGACATCAACCTGCTGGGTTTTAAATTGCTCAATCCCGGCGGACTACTCGCCACCTACTCTTGTTCGGGTGGCATCTCTGAAGACCTGTTCCAAAAAATTATCGCAGGTGCCGCACTGGACGCGGGTGTAGATGCGCAGATCGTGCATCATTTACATGCCAGTGCAGATCATTCTGTGTTACTGAGCTTTCCCGAAGGCGCTTATCTCAAGGGCTTGTTGTTGAAGATTACGTAGATATTTTTGAACGCAATTTTTCGTGTTAGAACCCAAGTTCCAAGTTTGATAGTTGCGGGTTGCGTAAGTAGTGCCCCAGATGCCGATCAGTATGGGTGGTGTGATTAATCAACCAATCTATTAAGAGCAAACGGATGCGGAAGGCCACATAGAAGGATTTGGCCGGGGTGCTTGTAATTTCTTCACACAGCAATGTGTAGTAGCGTAGAAATGCTGCGTGCTCCTTCTTGTGCTGATCGGCAAATGGATATTGTGCCTCTGTCATGATGCATTCTTCTTGCTTGAAGTGTAGTGTCATACTTTCTTCTAGGGACTTCAGGTCTGAGTGCACCAGTTGCATATCGCCTGCTTTGTAGGCATCCGAGAGTGCATGCATCTTGTTCAACATCTCGCGGTGTTGTGCATCAATCTCCGGTATATCAACCTCCAACTTTTCATTCCACTCCGTGACTCTATCGAGTTCGTCGGAGTCCTCTTGTGAGCCGTGTGCGAGGTAATGTTCGCAGCGGTGTATGTATAGGCTGACGACACTATCATCAGGCGCTAAGCGGTGACATTGCTGAAATAGTTCCAAGGCTCGCTCTATCTCGCGCATGTGATAGCAGGCGACCGCTTCACCGAACACCGGCTGTATCGTCGTCTTGGCATTGCGCAGATGTTCGGGGTCAGCGTCATACACCTCGTGTACGGATTGCGGATGTGTCTTACCTTTGACATGGATGCGGTCTATTAGGCGTATGCGGTAATTCGAAGCGTTTTCTAAACCGTACAGAGTATGGTCGCTGATCAACAAAGGAACCCCATAGACCTTAGTGGCCGCCTCTAGGCGAGAAGCCAGATTGACGGTGTCGCCTATGGCGGTCGTGTCCATACGATTTTCGCCACCCACCGTACCCAACATAGTAATGCCGGTGTTCAGGCCTATACCTATGCTGATAGGGAAATAGCGCGCACGATGTCGACCCTGGTTGTAGCGTTCTAGACTGAGCAGCATCCCGATTGCCGCCCGCATCGCGTCATCGGTGGTGCCCGCGAACAGCGCCATGATGCCGTCGCCCATAAATTTGTCGACGAAGCCACCAAAGCGCGCAATCACAGGCTCCATCACACTCATGTATGAATTCAAAAATCTGAAGTTGTCATCAGGAGTCATGGACTCGGACAAGCTGGTGAAGTTGCGGATGTCAGAGAACAGCACGGTGAGTACTTGCTCGGTGTGTTGGCCTAGACGCGCATGCAGAATGCTGTTCGCGCCCATTAAAGTCATGAATTGCACTGGGACGAATTGACGATACGCGACCTCGGTCAACGCCAACTCGGTCTTGGTGCGTTCGTGCGCAGCCTGCTCGGTTTCGAGCTGACTGCGCAATTCCATCAACGCATGTTGCTGTGTGCTATCGACCATCTAGCGCATACCCGTAGTGGGAGAGACTCACAGAGTAGCCGTTGTCGCGCAACGCTAAAGCGGCAGATAAAGGGGAGAAGCCTGCGCTTATTGCTGGCTGATGAAGGGCTTTACACCCAATTTTCCATATAGCTTCTCGGCAGCTTCACGTGCTTCATCGGCGTTGTCATAGGTGCCTAGCCTCACCCTGATCATGTCGCCTTGGTGGTGCAAGCTGAGGGACTGAGCACTATAGCCGAGCTTTTGTTGCATCTTGTCCATATATTGTTTGGCACTGCCGTAGTTCTTGAACGCACCCAGTTGCAAATACACCTTGCCCTTGATTGGCGCAGTTGTATGTTCAGTTTCAACGGTTGAGGTTGTTGTAGGCTCAGGCAACGGGGTTGCAACGACGGTGCTTTCCATTGGTGTGCTCTGCACTACGGGCGCAGGTGTCGCCGTAGTGGTCACTGTATCCGGTGCTAGGCTCTCCACTTCGACCTCCGCGCTACCTGTACCTAGGATGCCGAGTTTATGTGCGGCGGTGTAAGACAGATCAATGATGCGGTCATGCATGAAAGGGCCGCGGTCGTTCACGCGTACGATGACAGACTTCTTGTTGGACAGATTTGTGACGCGCGCATAGCTAGGGATAGGCAGCGTGGGGTGAGCCGCGCTCATCGCATACATGTTGTAGGTCTCGCCTATGGACGTGCGTTGACCGTGAAATTTTTTGCCATACCAAGAGGCGATGCCGCGCTGCTTATATTTGCCGACTTCGGTGAGCGGGATGTATTCCTTGCCCAAGGCTTTGTAGGGGCGATTGGCATAGCGGTGTAGCGGTTCTGCTTTGGGTACTGCATCGGGTGTGTCATCTATGTTGGCAGGCGTGTTGGTATCTGGGCCATCGCCGGCAAGATATCCTCCGGTGTTATTGCTACTTGCGGGTGTTGTATCACTGCGTTGTGGTGCGCTACTACAAGCAGCGAGTAGTAAAGTGATTACAGCCATCAAGGCGAATTTTTGATTCATGTACTTTCCTTATGTCTTGTTGAGTTTTTGGTGTGTCTCTATGCTCATCAGCATGCCAAAACCGAGTAACAATGTGAGCATGGAAGTGCCGCCGTAACTAATCAGCGGCAAGGGAACGCCCACTACCGGCAGAATGCCGCATACCATGCCCATGTTGACGAAGGCATAGGTGGCAAATGTGAGTGTGATGCTGCCCGCCATCAAGCGGGTGAAATAAGTGGATGCGCTAGAGGTAATCATGAAGCCGCGACCAATCACGAATAGATACATAGCCAGCAGGATGACGGTGCCGATTAGGCCGAACTCTTCGGAGTAGACCGCGAAGATAAAGTCGGTGCTACGTTCGGGTAGGAAGTCCAGATGTGTTTGGGTACCAGCCATATAACCCTTGCCCAGCAACCCCCCCGAGCCCACTGCAATCATGCCTTGTATAGTGTGGTAGCCCTTGCCCAGTGCGTCTTGCGATGGGTCTAGCAACATCATGATGCGGTGACGTTGGTAGTCGTGCAGCATGTTCCACATGATGGGGGCACTGGCAATGGCGGCAACCGCCATGCCGCCTATGATGCGCCAGCTGAGCCCTGCAAGGAATAGCACATAGAAACCGCTGGCAGTAATTAGTAATGCTGTGCCTAAATCTGGTTGGCGCGCAATCAATGCGACTGGCACGATGAGCAAGAGGGCCGCAATCAGGTAATTTTTCCAAGTGAGTGTGGCCTCATGCTTCTCGAAATACCAAGCCATCATCAGTGGTACGCCTATTTTCATTAACTCTGAAGGCTGTATGGTTGCGACGCCGATGTTGAGCCAACGCCTCGCGCCGTGGCTAATCTCTCCGAACAGAGCCACACCGATTAGCAGTAACAAGCCTAGGCTATAGACTGGTAGAGCAGTACGCATCAAATAATGCAGTGGCAAATTCGCTACAACCCACATTAAGGTCAGACCGACCAGTATATTCACCCCTTGACTGCCCACGCGTAACCAGTTCCCGTCAGTCGCGCTGAAGAGCACCATCAGGCTGGTGAGCATCAATAAGGATAGTCCTAGCATCAACATCGGATCGATGTGGGCGGTGAAGCGTTGCCAGAGTTGTCGTTTAGTCATGTGGTGCATCCTCGTCATCTGGCAGATCCGGGAGAGGAGTGGGTATTTTACCCAGTAGGTAATAGTCCATCACTTTGCGAGCGATCGGTGCGGCAGTTCCGCCACCGTGATTGCCATTTTCGACTAGAACCACCAGTGCAATCGTGGGCTGTTCAGCAGGGGCGAAGGCAATGAACCATGCGTGGTCGCGATGACGCTCTTCCATCTTGTTGGCATCGTATTTCTCGCCCTGCTTCATACCTACCACCTGTGCCGTTCCGGTCTTGCCGGCAATTTGATAAGGGGCGCCTAGGGAGGCCGCGACTGCGGTACCACCTGGCTGCGTTACGGCGATCATGGCGCGTTTGACCAAATCCACATCGGCTTGATTCAACTTCAGATCTATCTCGGGTTGCACCTCGATGACACGATTCTCGTCGGCACGTGGACTACGTATCTCGCGCACCAGATGGGGGCGATAAGCAATGCCGTTGTTGGCTAGCGTAGCGACCGCATGCGCCATTTGCATGGGAGTCACCAAGCTATAACCCTGACCGATGCCGACTGAAACGGTATCGCCTGGATACCACTTCTGATTGTAACGTTTCTGTTTCCATTCCTGTGAAGGGAGCAGGCCAGGGGTCTCGCCTTCTAGATCTATACCAGTCTTTTTGCCGAAGTCGAAACGGGATAAGAAAGTATGAATGTTATCTATACCTAGTTCAGTGGCGAGTCCGTAGTAGTAAGTGTCGCAGGACACCACGATGGACTTGAATAGGTCTACCGAGCCATGCCCGCCAGCTTTCCAGTCGCGGTAATGGTGGCTGCTGCCGGGCAGTGTGTAATAGCCTGGGTCGTTGATCGTACTATTGGGTGTGCGTATTTTGTAATATAGCCCAGCCAATGCCATGAAAGGCTTGATGATTGAGCCTGAGGGATATTGTCCACGTAGGGCGCGATTGTTGAGTGGGTGATCGGGTGAGTTGTTCAACTCGTCCCAGCTTTGTGTATCGATGCCATCAATAAATAAACTAGGGTCATAGCCGGGTTTGCTGACGAAGGCGAGTACTTCGCCATTAGCTGGGTCTATGGCGACCAGTGCGCCACGGTAATTACCAAAGGCCTTTTCGGCAATCTCCTGCAACTTCGCATCTATGCTCAATACCAAGGTATTCCCAGAGACTGGCGCGGTGCGCGACAGTAAGCGTACTGCGCGACCTGCCGAGTCGACCTCGACCTGTTCTATGCCCGTGATGCCGTGCAACTCATTCTCGTAACTTTGTTCAAGTCCAGTTTTGCCGATGTAGTCAGAACCACGATAGTTGGCGGCTAGATCATTTTCTTCGAGTTGATCCACATCAGTCTCATTGATGCGGCCTATATAGCCGAGCAGGTGTGAGGCCTTGTCGCCAAAGGGATAATCACGCAACAAGCGCGCCTTTATCTCTACACCGGGGAAACGGTACTGCTGGGCGGCGAAGATTGCTACTTCCTCATCGCTAAGTCGATTACGTATCACCACTGATTCAAGGTTGTGGCTCTCGGCCAGCAGCTTTTTAAAACGCTTCTTGTCGCGGGGCGCAATCGGAACCAGTTGCTCTAGCTCTGCTATGGTCGCATCCGTGCTGACAGGGACCTTGTTCGGCGTGATTTCCAGCGTGTAGCCGGAATAGTTGTGCGCCATTTCCACGCCGTTGCGGTCCAGTATCAGGCCGCGGTTGGGGACGATGGGCACGATGGATATACGATTGCTCTCGGCCAGTGTCTGGTAGTAGTCGTGTCGCCATACTTGCAGATAAATCAGGCGTAATAGCAGGATGGTAATCAGCGTCAGTGCGAACGCCACGCTGACTGCCAATCGTAGACGGAAGTGGAAAATCTCCTTGAGATGGTTTTTTAGCTCGACATGCTGTTTCATCAGCGATCACGGCTCACACGAATCTGGCGCAAGGCATGCAGGGCGAGACTAAGGGGTATCCATAGCAGTGTAGAGGTCAAGCTGCCTAAGAAGTAGCCCCACACCACGTCACCATCGACCAACCAGTGTACCGATGCATACACGGTGTAAGACATGACGAATAGTCCAAACACTTGGGTGGTCTGCTGACGCAAGTCGAACATCTGCAAGCGACGGTGCAACACCACGCCGCCGAAGGCCAATAATGTGTAAGTCAGCGCATGCTGGCCAAATAGGCTGGCATCCGCAACGTCGGCGAAGATACCTACCGCCCAAGCCAAACCTATGCCTATGCGCATGGGTTTGTGCATACACCAATAGAGCAAGATCATCGCGACAAAATCTGGCCGTAACATCAGGCCATAACCATCCCAAGGTAGGCCGTTGAGCAGCAGCGCAATGGCAATGGACGTAAAGATGAATAGATTGCCGACTGGACGCTGGATTTCGGTTTTGGTGGTTGAGCTCAGCCCCATTAGTTTATCCGCCTTGTTTTGGCGCTTCTGAGCTCTTCGGCACTGTGTTGTACTATCGGTAGCTCGGGCAGTTTGGGCTGGTTGGATAAAATCAGTAGCTGGCGGTTCTTGTCTACGCCGCCCACTGGTAGGCATGTGATGCGCGCGAAAGGATAAGCTGCATCACGTTCTATTTTGGTAACGGTGGCGACTGCGATCCCCGCAGGATATACGCCATCAATGCCTGAAGTTATCAGCAGGTCACCCTCCTGTATGTCAGAGCTGATGGGCATGTAGCGCAAGGCTAATTGACTGGTATCGCCTGCGCCGAACACGATGGTGCGCAAGCCGTTGCGTAATACTTGCACCGGCACGACATGATCCTTCTCGGTGATTAAGGTGACTTCTGAAAGTAGCGGATAGACACGGGTGATCTGACCAACGATACCGACATCATCCATTACTACCTGACCTGCTTGCAGTTGAGCGTCCGCACCCTTGTTAATGATGATTTTGCGTTTGAATAAATCACGCTCCGCATAGATGATCTCTGCAATCTGAGACTGATACTCGGCACGTTGCGGGATGGCAACCAGTTCGCGTAATTGATGGTTTTCCTGCTGTAAGGCCTGTAGTTGTGCTAATTTTGCAGAATCCTGCAGGTGTCTGTCATGTAGTAACTGGTTATTGGCTTTGAGCGTGCTTTGGGCGGACAGGTAGTCGCCGACCTCATCCCACATTCGTCCTGGGAAGGTTGCCATGGCTTGTATAGGCGCGACCATCACCGAGAGGGTGCCGCGAGCCGCTTCGAGATAGCGATAACGTGCATCAATGAACATCAACAGCAAAGACAATACCGCACAGAACACCAGCCTGACGACCGGGCTAGGGCCGCGATTGAAGAAGCGGAATGAATGAGTATTGTCTACTAGCATCTTGAGTTAGGTGGGAATCCGGGCGGGGCAAGTGTCATGGATATTTTCAGTTGACGTCTTGCCATAGTGATTAACCTTACTCTGTAGTGAATATGTTTGTGGAAGTATCCAAGCTATCCAGCGCACGACCTGAGCCGCGTACCACGCAAGTCAGTGGGTCATCTGCAATCAACACAGGTAAGCCGGTTTCTTCCATCAACATGCGATCCAAGTCGCGCAACAACGCGCCGCCGCCGGTCAGTACCATACCTTTTTTGGCGATGTCTGAACCTAGTTCAGGTGGCGTCTGTTCCAGCGCGATCTTGACCGCGCTGACGATGCTGTTCAATGGCTCGGTCAGTGCTTCCAGTATCTCGTTGCTGGAGATTGTGAAGCTGCGTGGCACGCCTTCCGCTAGATTGCGACCAGTCACTTCCATCTCGCGCACTTCTGAACCTGGGAAGGCGGAGCCGATAGTTTTCTTGATTTCTTCAGCGGTGGTTTCGCCGATTAGCATGCCGTAGTTGCGGCGGATGTAATTGATGATGGCTTCGTCGAACTTGTCGCCGCCTACGCGCACTGAGCCTGAATAGACCGCGCCACCCAAGGAGATCACACCCACCTCAGTCGTGCCGCCACCAATATCGACCACCATGGAGCCGGTCGCTTCTTCAACCGGCAGACCCGCGCCTATCGCGGCCGCCATTGGCTCTTCGATTAACTCTACGCGGCGTGCGCCGGCATTGATTGCAGATTCGCGAATTGCACGACGCTCAACCTGAGTAGAGCCGCAGGGGACGCAGATGACGATACGGGGGCTAGGGCTGAAAATTCCTGCTTTGTAGACTTTGCGAATAAACTGCTTAAGCATCTGCTCGGTGACAGTGAAATCGGCAATCACACCGTCTTTCATAGGGCGGATTGCGGTGATATTGCCTGGTGTGCGGCCTAGCATCTGCTTGGCACCTAGGCCGACCTGCTGGATCACCTTCTTGCCGTTCGGGCCGCCTTCTTGACGGATTGCCACGACCGAGGGTTCGTTCAGCACAATACCTTGTCCGCGTAACCAGATCAGAGTGTTCGCAGTACCAAGGTCGATTGCCAAGTCGTTAGAGAAGTAGCCGTTCAAAAATCCAAACATGATGTGTCCCGTAGTCAAAGAGGTGTGCTGATAAACCCCGTTATGATAACCTATTAGCCTTATTCAAATAAACAATTTGCTATGTTATTAACCACTCAAGATGTTCAAAAAATCGCTAGATTGGCGCGATTGGCGATGAATGATACCGAAATCGAAGCAGCTCGAACACAGTTGTCGGGTATTTTTGAACTCATAGAACAGATGCAAGCAGTCGATACCGCGGGCATAGAACCGATGTCGCATGCGCAGGACCTTTCGCAACAATTGCGTGCAGATGTGGTCACGGCGACCAATGATCGTGAGGCTTTCCAAGCAATTGCGCCGCAAGTCGAAGGCGGTTTGTACCTCGTTCCACAAGTTATCGAATAGTCCATATGCTCAATCACAGTCTGCAACAACAAGGTGACGCGCTGCGCGCCAAGAAGATTTCCAGTGTCGAGCTGACCCAGCTCTATTTGGATCGTATCGCCACCCATAATCCCGTTTTGAATGCCTTTGTCACGGTCGAAGCGGCTAAGAGTCTGGCGCAAGCGCGTGCTGCTGATGCGCAATTTGCCGCTGGGACCGCCCAAGCGCTAACTGGTATCCCCATCGCGCAGAAGGACATCTTTTGTGCTCAAGGTTGGCGTACCACTTGTGGTTCCTTGATGCTGGATAACTTCATTTCCCCTTACGATGCACACGTCATCACCCAATTCAATAATGCGGGTGCGGTGAATCTGGGTAAGACCAATATGGATGAGTTCGCGATGGGCTCGTCCAACGAGACATCCTATTTTGGTCCAGTGCGCAACCCCTGGGATATCAAGGCTGTTCCTGGTGGTAGCTCGGGTGGTGCGGCAGCCGCAGTGGCCGCACGCCTGTGCGCCGCCGCAACAGGAACGGACACGGGTGGTTCTATCCGTCAACCCGCTGCACTATGTGGCATCACTGGTATTAAGCCTACCTATGGCACGGTGTCACGCTACGGCATGATCGCTTTTGCTTCGAGTTTGGATCAGGCCGGACCTATGGCGCGCAGCGCGGAAGATTGCGCGCTGATGCTGAATGTAATGACGGGTCACGACGAGCGCGATTCCACCAGTTTGCAACGTGACAAGGAAGATTACACCCGTGAGCTAAGCAAGCCTCTGACCGGTCTGCGTATAGGTCTGCCGCGTGAGTTTTTTGCCGAGGGACTGTCTGACGATGTGGCGCAATGCGTACAAGCTGCGGTTGCCGAATATCAAAAGTTGGGTGCGACAGTGGTAGACATTAGTTTGCCGAATGCGAAATTGGCCGTGCCTGTGTATTACGTGTTGGCACCAGCCGAGGCGTCCAGTAATCTGTCGCGTTTCGACGGAGTGCGTTACGGCTACCGTGCGCCCGACTATACCGACCTCACCGATATGTATGAGAAGTCTCGCGCTCAAGGCTTTGGCGAGGAAGTGAAGCGCCGCATTATGATAGGCACCTATGTGCTCAGTCACGGTTACTACGATGCCTACTACTTGCAGGCGCAAAAGATACGCCGTTTGATTGCACAGGATTTTACTGAGGCTTTCAAAAAATGTGACGTCATCATGGGGCCAACCAGCCCGTCGACCGCGTTTAATTTAGGTGAGAAGGGTGATGATCCAGTGCAGATGTATCTGTCTGACATCTACACCATCGCGGTGAATTTGGCTGGTTTGCCCGGTATGTCCATCCCTTGCGGTACAGGCGCTAACGCTATGCCAGTAGGTTTGCAAATCATTGGTGACTACTTCAAAGAAGCGCAGATGCTGAATGTCGCGCATCAATATCAATTGGCGACGGATTGGCACAGCCGCGCACCACAAGGCTTGTAAGGAAATACTATGAAATGGGAAATCGTCATCGGGCTGGAAGTACATACGCAGCTCTCTACTAACACCAAAATATTTTCAGGCGCGTCGACTGCGTTCGGCGCAGAACCTAATACCCAAGCGGATGCGGTGAGTATTGCCTTGCCGGGTGTGTTGCCAGTATTGAACAAGGGCGCAGTGGAACGCGCCATTAAGTTTGGTCTGGCGGTTGGCGCGCACATCGCGCCGCGCTCAGTGTTCGCTCGCAAGAATTACTTTTATCCTGACCTACCCAAGGGTTATCAGATCAGCCAGATGGATTTGCCGGTGGTCGGCAAAGGCGCGCTGACGATACAAGTCGAGCCGCTTTCAGGTAACGCAAAGCCGTATGAAAAGGTTGTGCGCATCACACGTGCCCACTTAGAAGAAGATGCAGGAAAGTCGGTGCATGGTGCGTCGCAAAATATGACGGGCATAGACTTGAATCGTGCCGGTACACCCTTGCTGGAAATCGTGTCTGAGCCTGATATGTGTTCTGCTGCCGAGGCGGTATCGTATGCCAAGACCTTGCACTCCTTGGTACGTTGGATAGGCATTTGTGACGGCAATATGCAGGAAGGTTCTTTCCGTTGTGATGTGAACGTCTCGGTGCGTCGTCCTGGTGAACCTTTGGGAACACGCCGCGAGATCAAGAATTTAAACTCCTTTAAGTTTATGCAGCAGGCGATTGACTACGAAGTGCAATGGCAGATTGACACCATAGAGAATGGTGGCAAAGTGCAACAGGCGACTATCTTATTCAACCCTGATACAGGAGAAACACGCTCCATGCGCACCAAGGAAGACGCGCACGATTATCGCTACTTCCCTGATCCAGATCTGTTGCCTTTGGATATTTCAACTGCGATGTTGGATGCAGTACGCGCCACGATGCCGGAACTGCCTGTAGCCAAGCAGGCACGTTATGTCGATACATTCGGACTATCTGCCTATGATGCGAGCAAGCTGACCTCTTCGCGTGAGATGGCTGAACTGTTCGATGCGGTGGTCGTTATGGTGGGTGAGACGAATGCCAAAGTGTGTGCTAACTGGTTGATAGGTGAAGTCAGTGCGCAATTGAATCGAGATGGTTTGGATATTGCGCAATGCCCAATCAACGCCCAACAACTAGGCGGTATGCTGGCACGCATCGTCGATAACACAATCTCAAACTCAGGTGCGAAGGAAGTATTCCGTGCTCTGTGGTCCGATGGCGGTAATGCAGATGCCATCATCGAATCCAAAGGCTTGAAGCAGGTCTCCGACAGTGGCGCAATCGAGAAGATTATCGATGAGGTGATGGCGGCGAATGCCGACAAAGTTGCCGAGTATCGCAGTGGTAAAGACAAGTTGTTCGGTTTTTTTGTCGGTGCAGCGATGAAGGCCAGCCAAGGTAAAGCCAATCCTGCACAATTGAATGAGTTGCTGAAGAAGAAATTGTCTGCCTGATTTTACAGTTCGCTGTTCGCGGTAGGCGAAACATATCAAACCATTTTTACTAGGAGCTGACTATGTTACGTGCGGTCTTACTGTTCGTTGCGACAATGATATTGAGTGCGTGTGGGACCAATCCCGTGACGCACAAGTCCGAATTTCAATTCGTTTCCGAATCCAAAGAGATAGCAATGGGACAGCAGAATTATGTCCCTGCTCGTCAGCAACAGGGCGGTGATTACGTTATCGACACTGAACTGACGGCCTATGTGCAAAGCGTAGGCAATAAGCTGGCGGCAGTATCAGATCGGAAACTACCCTATGAGTTTGTAGTGCTCAATGACTCAGTCCCTAACGCATGGGCGATGCCGGGCGGCAAGATCGCATTCAATCGTGGGTTGCTTTACGAGTTGAATAGCGAGGCAGAATTGGCGGCAGTGTTGAGCCACGAAATTGTCCACGCGGCGGCGCGCCATGGCGCAAAAAATATAGAAAGCGGCATGTTGTTGCAGGGGGCGGTATTGGCGGCGGGTGTGGCGACGCAGAACAAGAATTACGGAAACTTAGTGGTCGGTGGCGCTCAACTGAGCTCGCAATTAGTCGCCACAAAATTTGGTCGCGATGATGAATCCGAAGCAGATCATTACGGCATGATCTATATGAAACGCGCGGGTTACGACCCCACTGCCGCTGTCACCCTGCAAGAGACTTTTGTGCGCCTCAGTAAGGGTAATAAATCCAATTTTATCCAAGGCCTGTTTGCTAGCCACCCACCTTCTGATCAACGCGTAGCCGATAACAAAGCTACGTTGGCAGAGGTCGGTGCCGGGGGTGAATGGGGGCGTGAAGTTTACGCAGAAAAAGTCAAGCATCTTAAAGCGACCGAGTCTGCTTACAAAGACTATGACGAGGGTGTGAAGGTGCTTGCTGCAGGTGATGCCGGCAAGGCTGCCAGCTTGGCAAAGCAGGCTATCGCGATTGAGCCACGTGAAGCACGCTTCCAAGAGTTGTTGGGCGATGTAGCTCTGGCAAAGAAGGATAATAAGGAGGCACTGAGCTACTACGAAAAAGCTATCAAAATGCAGCCTGACTATTTCCGTCCCCATGTGCAAAGCGGTATCGCGTTGAATAATCTGGGGCGCAAATCAGAGGCGGAAAAGGAGCTAAATCGTAGCAATGCCTTGTTACCCACGGCGACCAGCCATTTTCTGCTTGGACAGTTAGCTGAAGGGCGTGGCGATGTGAGTATGGCGATGCAGAACTATCAGCTCGCCTCAGCTTCGAATTCAAGTGTGGGTAAGGAGTCGGCGCAAAGCATGTTACGTTTGGATGTGCCACTGAATCCATCAAAATATCTGCGTACGGGCGTGCAACTCGATAATTATGGAAATCTTTATGCGGTCGTGCAGAATCCCACCAGTGTGGGCTTGGTGCAGGTGAAATTCAGAGTACAACGCTTAGATCCCGCGAATGGACAGCCTGTGGAGCAGACTCAGGTGATTGCTTTGCCAGGCGAGTTGGTGGCGCAACAGCAGCGCGTCATACGTAGCGGTATCCGGTTGACAGATGCACAGGAAGCTCGCTATTACCGAGTGTATGTCGAGCGTGCTGAGGCGATACGCTAGTCGTCCAAGTCAAACCGCATCACACGATAAAAACGATAGAAGCAATGCTGCACGTCGGGAGAGCCTTTTAGCGTTTTGCCGCGTCGGGAGAGCGCATCGTGTAATTTTACAGCCACATTCTCGCTCCAGAATCCGGGTAAGAACGGTTCTAGGTGCGCCAAAATCCAGCGGAAGGGCGGGAGGCGGTAAAGCAAGTGGTGACGGGGTGTCTCGCCATATTCGGTGATGAGGATAGAGCCACCAGGGCGAAGTACTCGCGCGATTTCGTTATATACATGTTGCCGCGCTTCTGCTGGCATCTCATGAAACAAGAAAAACAGGATGACCTGATCGAAGGCGTTATCAGCATACGCGAGTGACTCCGCATTCATGCGGGCAAGATGGCAACGGTCGGCCACATCCCGTGTCTTGCCGCGCGCTAGTTGCAATTGTCCAACAGCTACATCACACAAATGCACCTCGTTGTCGGTGTGATGTAATAAGGAGGGCGTGAGTTTTCCGTATACGCAGGTGAGTTGCAGCAAGCGTGCACCTAGCTTGCGCTCAACCTTGGACAGTGTCTTATTCAGTAGCGTGTTGTATTGGCCGAACAGAATGGCATTGATGATGGGTTGGTGATCAAAGAACCAGATGCTCTTTTCCCATAGATAAGCCCACCAATAATGGCGTGCCAGATAATCTGGTACGCCGCCTGTTAGGAATTTTTTGTACAAAGGCATGAAGGACCTCAGCTAGGATGACACACGCTGCAATGAGGGTCTGGCCGCAGTGCAACCTGACGAATATTCATTTGCAAAGCGTCCACCGTCAGCATGCGCGCGTTCAAGCCAGACGTTATTCCCATCAATAGTTTCAAAGCTTCAGCGGCCTGCATGGTGCCTATGATGCCTACCAGTGGCGAGAACACACCGGTGGTGGCGCAACGTAACTCCTGCGCTTCGCTATCTTCGGGATAAAGGCAGTTGTAGCAGGGGGTGTCGTCGCGGCGAAAGTCGAACACTGAAGCCATCCCAGAAAACTGTATAGCAGCCCCCGACACTAGCGGTTTTCTCAACTCGTGACAGATGCGATTGATGGCGTAGCGTGTGTCGAAGTTGTCTGAGCAGTCCAGCACCACATCTGTCTGTGCGATGAGGGTACGCAGACGCGCGGTATCGGCGCGCTCATTCAGTGGTACGTAGCTAATCTCGGGGTTGATATGGGTGAGTGTGGCGACCGCCGAGGCGACCTTGCTCTGTCCTAGCGCGGAGGTTTGATGTGCAATCTGGCGCTGTAGGTTGCTCAACTCGACGGTGTCGTGGTCACACAGAGTGAGTTCGCCTACACCGCTGGAAGCTAGATACAGTGAGGCTGGAGAGCCTAGTCCTCCGAGCCCGATGATGAGTGCCTTGCTGCTGAGTAATCGTTGCTGACCTTCTATACCAATCTCGTCGAGCAGGATGTGACGACTGTACCGCAGTAGCTGACTATCATTCATGCACGATTATTTATAGCGACGCAATTCAGGCGGCGTGGTTTCGTCGTGATCACCGTGTAGATGGGTGTCATAAGCACGTATGAAGATTTCTTTTTCGCGTCGTTTGGTGGGGTGGTCAGGCACATCCATATTGTGTAACTCAGTGTCTTCACAATAGTGGATGACCTGACGGCTGATTCGATGCAGCAAACTATTATCCAGCACGAAACCTTGTTCTACCAAGGCGTGCTCTAAGCCAGCCATGGTGTAGTGCTCCAAGCTATAGCAGATCACTAACGTATTGGGCTTTTCGCTACGGTGAACCACAAAGTCCTCTAAGCCGAACAACAACTGCAAAGCTTTATCTACTTGCTCAGAAGGTTCCTCGGCGAAAATCAGCTCGCGTTTTTTTTGCATGTCACAGGGGTTGATCATGATGTCCTCGCAGTGTCTCAGCGATCATTTACCGTGCAGGATCTGCATCCCTTTAAGCAGATTTAGAGCCTGATTCAATTGATAATCGTTCTTGGAGCCGAATTCGGCAGGTGCTGTCTTGTTGACTTCTGGTTTATCTATCACCTGTGTTGGCTTCTTGCTATCGCCCTTGTCTTCAGCCTGGGTATCGTTGATCAGGTGCTTATCTAGATCGGCTTCACGCAAACGGAAGGCATTTTCTAGGGCGGTCGTCGACGGATCTTCCACCAAAATGTCAGGTACGATGCCTTTGGCCTGTATGGAGCGACCACTAGGGGTGTAATAACGCGCAGTAGTGAGTTTCACTGCAGTGTTATTGCCCAGTGGCAATATGGTTTGGACAGAGCCCTTGCCAAAAGTCTGTGTTCCCATGATGACTGCGCGTTTGTGGTCTTGCAGTGCGCCGGCTACGATTTCGGACGCCGATGCAGAGCCGCCATTGACGAGTACCACCATAGGCACGCTCTTCACAGCTTCAGGTAGGTTCTTCAAGTAGTCTGACTTGCCGCTACTGCGGATGTAGTTTTCTGGATTAGCAGTGAGACGCATCTTGGCATCGTCAGTGCGACCATCGGTATAGACCACCAAGGCATCTTTGGCCAAGAATGCAGCCGACACGCCAACAGCACCAGTCAGCAAGCCACCTGGATCGTTACGCAGATCTAGGATCAGACCTTTCATTTCGCCCTTGTTCTCTTTGAAGAGTTTCTCCAACGCACTGGCGAGATTCTCGCCGGTGTGTTCTTGGAATTGGGTGATGCGCACGAACACATAGCCCGATTCGAGTAGTTTAGCCTTAACGCTCTGCACCTTGATGATGGCACGCGTTACGCTGATGAGCAGTGGTTTAGGTTCATTCTTGCGTATGATGGTGAGTAGTATCTTGCTGCCTGGTTTGCCGCGCATGCGTTTCACCGCATCATTCAGCGACAGGCCTTTGACCAGCATGTCATCCAACTTGATAATCAGATCGCCGCTCTTTACACCCGCCTGGAAAGCCGGTGTGTCCTCAATAGGAGAGATGACTTTGACGAGACCATCTTCCATGCCGACCT
This sequence comes from Burkholderiales bacterium, assembly GCA_038327315.1. Taxonomy (GTDB): domain Bacteria; phylum Pseudomonadota; class Gammaproteobacteria; order Burkholderiales; family Gallionellaceae; genus Gallionella. Next base: position 29,539 of record JBBQKX010000005.1, read on the forward strand.
CTATTCCCAGTCCACCGAATTCGCCTTGGGTGCTGGATTGAAGCTCTTTGAATGCATCCGCATCTAAATATGCAGAATGGGGATCCAAACCGCTGACCATGCCATTGATGGCTTGGGTGATTAGCGTCTTGTCGGAAACTGGCTCCACATAATCACTTTTGATACGTCCGAATACGTCTGTGAACGCACGCATCTCTTCAACGGGGAGCGGGGTTGCCAGCGTGTCTTTTTGCGCAACAGCAGTCAAATGTATGGTCAGCGCCACACCTGTGAATAAACCTAGACCCACTAAACTCAATTTCTCTAAACGACGCATGTGTGCTCCATAATTATTTAGCTGCTAGCCACTTAAGGGGATCCAAAGGCTTACTTTCCAAACGCAGTTCAAAGTATAAACCAGTATCTTCATTGCCGCCGCTGTTGCCTACGACCGCAATTGTGTCGCCGCCACGCAACTCATCGCCAACTTGTTTGTATAAGGTCTCATTATTGCCATATAAGCTCATATAGCCCTTGCCATGGTCGACGATAAGCAGATTGCCGAATCCGCGCAGCCAGTCGGCAAACACTACCCGACCGGCGGCAATCGTTTTGACCAATTGGCCTTCAGCGGCACGGACGAAAATACCTTTCCATAGCACAGTACTCTCGGGGCGTTGTGTACCAAAACGATTGGTGATGTCGCCTTTGACAGGTATGGCGAGCTTGCCTTTAAGTTGGGCGAAGGGCCTGCCGTCATAACGATCATCTGGCAGCTTGTTGTTGCTGAAAATAGATGTGGACTTGGGTTGGGCTAGCATCTGCGTAATCTTTTCGACCAATTGGGCTAGACGATTCTCATCTTGTTGCAAGCGATGTATCTCACGGCGCTGGCCCCTGAGTTGCTGCGATATCTTCGTTAGAGTGTTTTTGCGCTGTTGGCGTTTTTCCTTGAGAGCGAGTTGCTGAGTCTTCTGCTCTGCTTCCAATGTTTTCAGGGTGGCACGTTGCTCTTGGGTTGCGTTGCTAAGGCTGGCGATCTTTTGCAGATTGGCGCGCATAGTGTTGAGCCAACTCGCACGATTACGCGCGATATAGTGGTAATACTCAAGGTCGCGCGCGACTTGATTGGGGTCGCGGTTGCTCAATAACAGTTTGGCATACTCTTCTTGCCCGCCGAGATACTGTTGGTAGAGCAAGCGCCCAAGCAAAACTTGCTGGCCGGCCATGTTTTTGCTGAGCTGTTTTTGCTGGGACTGCAGCTCGTTGAGTTTTTGGTCGGCGATGCGCTGCTGGGACGAAAGTAGGGAAATCTGGCGATTCACGTTGCTGATGGAGCGCTCAGATTCACGCAAGGCATCGGAAGCGGCAGCTTTTGATTCGGTGGTCTTATCCATATCGCGCTGCATGGCAGAGATGCGTTCACGCAGATTCTCCAACTCCGCATGCTGATCTGCGTGCGCACCACGGATGGTGAGCAGCAAACAGCACATCAGCAGAAAACAGCGGATATATAAGGTCACTGGAAGCGTATCAAACTCTGCCCGGTCATTTCTTCAGGTTTGGGTAGGCCCATCATGTGCAATAGGGTAGGTGCTAGGTCACGCAAAGCCCCTTTCTCTGCGACCGCGGCTTGGCGTCCGATGTAGACGAATGGCACTAGGTTTAGTGTGTGTGCGGTATGCGCCTGATGAGTGCTGCGATCTATCATCTGCTCAGCATTGCCGTGGTCGGCCGTGATGATGACCTCGCCACCTATGGATTGCATAGCTTTAACTACCCGACCTATACAAATGTCCAGCGTCTCGATGGCTTTGGTGGCTGCCACCATGTCGCCGCTGTGGCCGACCATGTCGCCATTGGCGTAGTTGCAGATCATGGCTTGGTACTTGCGTGACAAGATCGCCGCTTCAAGTTTGTCGGTCACTTCAAAGGCGCTCATCTCCGGCATGAGATCGTAGGTTGCCACGTTGGGTGAAGGCACTAAAATCCTGTCTTCGCCTTCATAGGGCTGCTCCTTGCCACCATTTAGGAAGTAGGTGACGTGCGCATACTTCTCGGTCTCGGCGATACGCAGTTGCTTCATGCCTTGTTTGGAGAGGTACTCTCCCAAGGTGTTGTGTATGGCTTCCGCGCGGTAGGCGCACGGCTGGTGAAAATCCTCACCGTAGTTGCTCAGGGTGGTGATATTGCCTAGTTTTGGGAAATATTTTCGTGCGAAGCCACTAAAATTCTCGTCGCTCAGTGCGCGAGTGATTTCGCGAGCTCGGTCGGCACGAAAATTCATGAATATCAGCGCATCGCCATCATTCATGCGCACTGCTGCTTGGCCCGCAGGGACGACGCTAGTTGCTTGTACGAACTCATCGTTTTCGCCGCGCGCATATGCGTCTTTCAGTGCTGCCTGTGCAGTTTGAGCGCTGAATAATCCTTGACCTTGAGTCAGTAAATCATAAGCGGTTTCTACTCTATCCCAACGATTGTCGCGGTCCATCGCGAAGTAGCGTCCTATTACTGAGGCAATCTGTCCCACACCCAGCTTGTCGCATAGAGCTTGCAGGGTTTGCAAGGATGGGCCCGCACTCTTGGGTGGCGTATCGCGACCATCAAGGAAGGCATGTAGATATACTTTCTTCAGACCTGCCTTGGCTGCCATCTCCAGCATGGCATAGATGTGGTTCTCGTGGCTGTGCACGCCGCCAGCAGAAAGCAGTCCCATTATGTGCAGTGCACTACCATTATCTAAAGCATTTTTAATTGCGGCACGCAAAGCGGTATTGTCGAAGAATTTGCCTTCTTCAATTTCTACGTCTATTCGACTGATGTCTTGGTAGACCACGCGGCCGGCACCTATATTAAGATGCCCTACTTCCGAATTACCCATTTGATGACTAGGAAGTCCGACTGCCTTTTCTGATGCGTCAATCAAGGTGTGAGGGTAGTCGCGCCAGAATCCGTCCCAATTTGGTTTATGGGCTGCGGCGATGGCGTTGTAGTCAGCATCTTCGCGATATCCGAAGCCGTCCAAGATAATCAGTAAAACAGGAGTGATGTTCATCAGGTAATATATAAGTAAGCGATAATTTTTAAACATTCGCATTTTAGCCGAATTCGTCGTGAATTTTATAACCCCGAGGTTTATATGCAACATCCCATCATAGCTAGAGAGCAAGATATCAACCAAGCATCGCAAGCAATCAAGGCCATGGCTCACCCCTTGCGCCTGAAGATATTGTGTTTTCTGGGTGATCAGGAGGTCAGCGTGCAAGACATCGTCGAATACGTGGGCACCTCGCAAAGCAATATCTCGCAACACTTGGCCATCTTGCGCGACAAAGGCGTGTTGGCGACCCGCAAAGAGGCTAATTTTGTTTACTACCGCATCAATGACCCGCGCACCTTGAAATTGGTGGGTTTGATGCGGGAGGTGTTCTGCAGCAACTGAAAAGTTGTTTGATTATATGGAGTATTAGTATATGCTAATACATTGTATTAATGATTTTCGGGATGTCTAAGATGAAAAACATATGGATGTTTGGTGTATTGCTGGGTGGTGTGATGTCGGCTCATGCGGCTGAGCAACTAGCGGTCGCGCCAGTTGAATATCGCGAGGTCGCACAAACTTATGTCGCTGAAGGACTGGTAGAGGCGACACGCCAGTCGACGGTGTCTGCGCAGATATCAGGTCGGGTGAAAGAAATATATTTCGACGTGGGTGATAGCGTCAAGCCAGGGCAGCTAATCTTGCGCATAGATGAGCGTGAGTCTGTGCAAGCCTTAGCGGGTAGTCAGGCGCAATTGGCGCAAGCGCAAGCGAATCTGCAGAACGCTAAGTCGACTTACGAGCGCGCCAAGCAAATGTTTGCACAAAAATTTATCAGCCAGGCCGCATTGGATAAAGCCGAAGCGGATTATCAGGTTGCCGTAGCGCAAGCTGCTGCAAGCAGTGCGGGTGCGAGTCAGGCTGGGCTTGCGCATGCATATACCTCCGTGATTGCTCCTTACGGTGGCGTAGTGGCTTCGCGTCATGTGGAAGTAGGTGAGATGGTGATGCCAGGTAAGCCATTGATGACGGGCTTTGACCCATCCGAGATGAGGGTATTGGTGAGCTTGCCGCAATACAAGTTGGCTGAGATTGGCAAGCACCCTGAAGTGATGGTGGAGTTGCCCACGCTTGGTAGGTACATCAAGGCAGCATCGACCCAAGTTCAGCCTCTAGCGGATGCCCGTACGCATGGTACAGAGGCGCGTGTCACGCTGCCGCCCTCTGAAGAGGGTGTCTATCCTGGTATGTTTGTGCGTGCGCATTTTGTGATTGGTAAAGTTAAAAAATTGATGTTGCCCGTGAGTGCGGTGCTGCATCGTAGTGAAGTAGTTGCTGTCTACGTGGTCGATGACAAGGGTGGTGTTAAGTTGCGTCAAGTACGTTTGGGCGATGTAAGTACAGATGGCGGAGTGGAAGTGCTGGCCGGTTTAACGGCCGGCGAGAGAGTGGCATTGGACCCAATCAAGGCTGGCATGATCGGGAAGTGATCGGTAGTTCTACGTGGCAATAATCAAACTTGGGAGAGTATAAAAATGGCACATATCGTAATCATGGGCGCGGGCTTAGGTGGTATGCCGATGGCGTATGAAATGAAAGAAAAGATACGTAAGGCAGACAAAGTGACAGTGATCTCAAATACCGAGAACTTCCACTTCGTACCATCCAACCCTTGGGTGGGTGTCAAGTGGCGCGACCGTGAAGATATCGAGTTTGGTGTGCGCCCTTATTTGGAACGCAAAGGCATCAACTTCATTTCGACAGGTGTTAAACGCGTCCATCCAGAGACTAACCAACTAGAGTTGAATGATGACTCGCTGGTCGATTACGATTTTCTAATTATCGCAACGGGCCCTAAGCTGGCGTTCGATGAAGTTGAGGGCTTGGGCCCACATGGTCATACACACTCAGTCTGTCACGTAGATCATGCTATGAAATCCCATGATATGTGGGATGGTTTTACAAAAGAGCCAGGCCCTATCATCATCGGCGCAGTACAGGGCGCCTCGTGCTTCGGTCCCGCATATGAATACGCATTTACTATCGAGACAGATTTGCGTCGCCGACGAATCCGCAACCATGTGCCTATGACTTTCGTGACTTCCGAGCCATACATAGGCCACCTTGGTTTGGGTGGCGTAGGTGACTCTAAAGGTATGTTGGAGTCGGCAATGCGTGAGAAGCACATCAAGTGGATTTGCAATGCCAAGGTTGACAAGGTCGAAGCTGGTAAAATGTTCGTTACCGAATTTGACGATATGGGCAAGGAAAAACAAAAACACGAATTGCCTTTCGCCTATAGCATGATGCTGCCAGCATTTAAGGGAGTAGATGCAGTATATGGTATCGAAGGCCTTACAAATCCGCGCGGATTCATCGTGGTAGACGAACACCAGCGCAATCCAAAATTCAAAAATATCTATGCAGTCGGTGTATGTATCGCAATCCCTCCTGTGGAGAAGACGCCAGTGCCTATCGGTACGCCCAAGACCGGTTACATGATTGAATCTATGGTGACTGCAACCGCACATAACATCCACTCCGAACTGACTGGGAATCCACCAACCAGCAAGGCGACATGGAATACTGTCTGTCTGGCAGACTTTGGTGACACGGGCATGGCATTCGTGGCGTTGCCACAGATTCCACCACGTAATGTGAACTGGGTATCATCAGGCAAATGGGTGCACGTTGCTAAAATCGCGTTCGAGAAGTACTTCATGCGTAAGATGAAGCGCGGTACATCAGAGCCAATGTACGAGAAGCTTGTGATGAATGCGATGGGTATCACCAAGCTTAAAGAGTAATCAGTAAGAAAAGCTGACCGGGTCTAAGTCCCGGTCTTTAGTTTGATGTCAGTTTAGGAATAACTATGGGTATCTCAGGACGTATCGCCAAGCACTTCTTGCATTCGCAAATGACTCCATTGCTCGCATTGGTCGCAGTGTTGTTGGGGGTGTTCGCGGTATTGGTGACGCCTCGAGAGGAAGAGCCGCAGATTAATGTGACGATGGCGAACGTCATGATTGCCTACCCAGGCGCATCTGCAAAAGACGTATCACAAACTGTAGCGACTCCGGCAGAACAAGTGCTGTCACAAATTGCTGGTGTCGATCACGTTTATTCGGTTGCACAACCTGGTATGGCCGTGGTTACAGTGCAGTTTAAGGTGGGTGAAGAACATGTTCCCTCACTGGTGAAGCTCTATGACGTGGTGCACTCGCACGCAGATTGGTTGCCACCAACTTTGGGGGTGGCACAACCCATCATCAAAGCTAAAGGCATAGATGATGTACCGGTGATGGCGCTGACTTTGTGGCGTGAACAGAACGCGGGTGGCAGTGTGGAGTTGACTCAAGTAGCGCATGCCATAGAGTCCGACTTGAAGCGCGTGCCCGGTACGCGCGAGGTCTCTACGCTGGGTGGAACACAGCGCATGATTAGAGTTGAGCTAAATCCTGAGAGTTTGAGCGCCTATCAGCTTAGTCTGCAAGATGTGCGCAATGCCTTGCAGGCGTCCAATGTGTCGCAGAACGCTGGCGTGCTTGCTCAGGACAACCGCGAAGTATTGGTGCAGACAGGTGGGTTCCTGACCAACGCAAGTGATGTGAAGCAATTGGTGGTCGGTGTGTCGGATGGTAAGCCTGTATTCTTGCGTGATATTGCCGACGTGAAAGACGGCGCAGACCAGCCCAGTAGCTATGTATGGATGGGGGCGGGACCAGCGGCTGCTGATAAGGATATCAAAGCTAAAGGTGAATTCACTGCAGTGACCATTGCGATTAGCAAGAAGCCGGGATCGAATGCAGTTGATGTGACAGACCAATTGCTTAAGCGTGTAGAGGAACTCAAGGGCAGTGTGATTCCCGCTGATGTGCAAGTTAGTACTACACGCAATTACGGTGAGACCGCCAATGACAAGGCGATGAAGTTGATAAAGAAGCTGTTATTTGCTACAGCTGCTGTTGTGTTGTTGGTGTGGTTGACCATGGGCAAGCGAGAGGCGTTGGTAGTTGGCGTCGCGGTGATTTTGACCTTGGCAGCAACACTGTTTGCATCATGGGCGTGGGGCTTCACGCTCAACCGAGTATCGTTGTTCGCACTGATCTTCTCTATTGGGATATTGGTTGATGATGCCATCGTGGTCGTGGAAAATATCCATAGGCGACGTGCGCTCTCAACGCATCAGTCACTCTCCGAAATTATCCCAGAAGCTGTGGATGAAGTTGGTAGCCCTACCATATTGGCGACCTTTACTGTCATCGCGGCACTGCTGCCCATGGCATTTGTGAGCGGATTGATGGGCCCTTACATGAGTCCTATACCAATCAATGCAAGCATGGGTATGCTGATATCGCTGGCGGTTGCTTTCGTCATCACACCTTGGTTGGTGTTGCGTTTTGCGGGGCCGCATCATGAAGAGATCAAGGATGAGCGCGATACCGTCTTGAGTCGCTTCTTCCGAAAACGTTTGAGTCCATTCTTGAATGGGGAGCATGGCAAGCCAGCACGTCGTAAGTTATGGTTGGCTATATTTGGGGGATTGTTGTTAGCTGTATCGTTGGGTGTAGTGAAGTTGGTGATTCTGAAGATGCTGCCCTTCGATAATAAATCCGAATTTCAAATCGTAGTGGATATGCCTACTGGCACAGCGTTGGAGCAAACCAGCGCCGTACTGCATGACATCGGAGCCTATATGGCGACCGTACCCGAAGTGACCGATTACGAAGCTTATGTGGGCACAGCATCACCTATCAATTTCAATGGCCTAGTACGCCAATACTATTTGCGTAGTGAGGCCAATCAGGGTGATTTGCAAGTCAATTTACGTGACAAGCATCACCGTAGCCGCAGTAGTCACGAGATTGCGACCTCGGTGTTGGAGCCTATGCAAAAGATCGCTAAGCAATGGGGTGCCAAGATCAAGGTTGTAGAAGTGCCGCCCGGGCCACCCGTCATGTCACCTATCGTTGCCGAGATATATGGCCCAGATTATGAGGGACAGCGCAAAGTTGCTGGCATGGTACGTGAGCAGTTTGGTAAGACAAAAGACATCGTTGGGATAGACGATAGCGTCAGTGAAACCGCACCCAAATTGATGTTGCGCGTATTGCAAAGCAAAGCGGCGATGCTTGGTGTCGCACCACGCGACATCGTGGATGCGATCAGTGTGGCGCTGAGTGGACAGAACGTAACCTCACTGCATGACACCAACGCGAAGTATGCACCACCCTTGCATATCGGCTTGCCGGCAGAACGCCGCAGCAATATCGACGAGGTTCTTAAGCTCAAGGTGCATGCACATGACGGGGTGCTAGTTCCATTGTCAGAAGTGGTGCAAGTGGTAAAGATGGAGCGTGATCTGCCTATTTTCCACAAGGATCTTTTGCCTGTGGTCTATGTGTTCGGTGATATGGCGGGGAAATTGGATAGTCCGCTGTACGGTATGTTCGGTATCAACAGCAAAGTCAGTGATATGGCTTTGGAACAAGGAGGCAACCTAGAGAGCTATTACTTTAATCAGCCTAGCGATCAATACGCCAGTTATGCATTGAAGTGGGATGGTGAATGGCAAGTGACATTCGAGACATTCCGCGATATGGGCATCGCCTATGGTGTAGGGCTGATACTGATCTATCTGTTGGTAGTGGCGCAGTTCAAGTCCTATGTAGTGCCGCTCATCATCATGGCACCTATCCCGTTGACCATCATTGGTGTGATGCCGGGCCATGCATTGTTTGGCTCGCAGTTCACCGCAACTTCCATGATAGGCATGATTGCGCTGGCGGGTATTATCGTGCGCAACTCCATACTATTGGTGGATTTCGTCAACTTGCAGGTGCGTGACGGTGTTGATCTTGAACATGCAGTGATAGCGGCAGCCAGCGCGCGCGCCAAACCTATCATTCTGACGGGGCTGGCAGCGATGCTGGGCGCGTTGTTTATTCTCGATGATCCTATTTTCAATGGCTTAGCATTGGCATTGATCTTCGGCATCTTGGTTTCGACAGTATTGACCTTGATTGTTATCCCGGTTTTGTATTACGCAACCCTGTATAAAAAAATCCAGTAAAATGCTGGACTAAATTTTTAGGAGCTTTAAACATGAACACAGAACGCATCATACGCATCATCGCAGGCAGCTTCGTGCTGCTGTCTTTGGCGCTGGGCGCACCAGACAGCCCAGTATTTCAAAATACTAACTGGTTGTGGTTCACTACCTTTGTTGGTGTGAATCTGTTTCAAAGTGGTTTCACGACATTCTGCCCGCTGAATAACATCCTCGCCAAGTTTGGTGTCAAGAGCGGTTCTTGCTAACGAGCATTAAGCAGTCCGTGCGTATGACCCACATCAGTCTGGCTTTGGTCGGACTGATGTGGGTTGTGCCATTTTTGCTGACGACACATGAATACCCACTGACGACATTCGATCAGGAATGGTGGGTGGCATTGTTAGGCGTTTTCGCGATGTTCGCACTAGTGAGCAAGTCCTTTTGGGAAGGGCCTACTATTCCGCGTGTCAGCATATTGCCAGTAGGACTTGTCCTTGTAGCCCTGATACAAATGTCGCTAGGGATGATTCCGTTTTTTGAGCAGGGTTTGTTGTATATACAATATCTATTATTTGCAGCATTGTTAATAGTATTGGGAGGCTGGTTACGTCGCGCAATCGGATTGGAAAATATTGCCCTGGTATTGGCGGTATTTTTGTTAATAGGTGCTGAGCTGAGTGCATTTATAGGCGTGCTGCAACATTTTGGGTGGCATACCGTATTCGACAGCGTGGTCGTCCGCAAAGTTTCATTTAGTCTGTATGGGAATGTGGCCCAACCTAACCATTATGCGAACTACATCACATTGGGTTTAATCTCCGTAGGCTTGCTCTATCAGCGTAATTTGATCAAATTGCCTTATTTGGCGTTAATACTCACCCCCCTGCTGTTCGTGCTGACTTTGAGCGGATCCCGAAGCTCATTGCTCTATCTGTTAGGCGTCAGCCTGCTTGCATTCTGGTTGGTTATCAAGAATCGGCAGATGAAAAAAATCGCTTATTTCATGCTTGCAGTTCTCATAGGGTCTGCTTTGATGCATTTGCTGGTGTTATTGCCGTTTCTTGCAGGGAGCGGGGATGAAACGAATGCGTGGAGCCGGCTGATTAACTCAGATACGAGTGGCAGTATTCGTATATATCTATGGCATGAGGCTATTCTGATGTTCATGCAACAGCCATTCTTGGGAATCGGTTTCGGGCAATTCGCATGGAATCATAGCGAATGGTTGCCTATCCTGAAGCCAAACAGTATTTCTGGCTTATACAACAATGCACATAATGTTGTTCTGCAGTTGGCGGCGGAGACAGGCCTGCTTGGGTTGTTGGTTTTGTTGGGGGGCGCGGGGACATGGGTATGGGGTTTGCGCCGAGTATCTGTATTTAGTAGTGCTCATTGGTGGGGATATTCCATTATTTTAGTACTGTGCATACATGGTTCATTGGAGTATCCACTGTGGTACCTATACTTCATCTCGATCTTGGCGCTATTGTTGGGAATATTTGATGAAACTACCTATCGTTTGGAGTTGCGCAATCTAGGTAGGGTATCAATTGTTTTGATTCTTTCGATGGCACTACTTTCGATAGCACAGATGCAGATCACCTATAGGGACCTGAAAGCAGCTTTGTCTATACAGTCCATATCAGGGGTGAGTCAGGAAAACTCTATACGCACTTATCAGTCGTTGTATCTATTAAGGAATGGAGCATTACTTTCACCATATGCGAATCTGTATCTGGCTTCATACATAGATGTTAGTTCACAGAATTTGGAACAAAAAGTCGCATTAAATTATAAGGTAGTACGATTTATTCCAACCTCGGATGCAATGTATCGACAGTCATTTTTGTTGGCGCAGGGGGGTAAGTTGGGGGAGGCGGAAAAAATGATGGAACGGGCAATCTGGTCTTATCCTAGCAATGGAAATGCGCATCAGATATTACTTGAATTGAATCGGAAAGACCCCGCGCATTTTTCGGCTCTGCTAGAATTCGCCACCCAAAAAGAACAGGAGCATGCTCGTGCAGTTCGTATTAGATAATATTTTCCCGATTGGCATTGGCCTATTCAGCGGTGTAATGTTGCTGTGGTCTATGTTCGGCAATCGTATTCGTGGCATCAAAGCGGTGGATGCGCAAGCCGCACTGCAACTAATTAATCACAAGAATGCTTTTGTACTAGATGTGCGTGAACCGGAAGAATACAAATCTGGCCATGTATTGAATGCCAAGCTGATCCCTCTGGGTAAGCTCAAGGAGCGTATGGGTGAGTTAGAGAGCCATCGCGACCAAGCTATAGTTGTGGTTTGCCGGAGTGGTAATCGTTCTGGAACCGCTTGTGTGCTGCTCGGCAAGGCAGGATTTGCTCAGGCATATAATTTGTCAGGCGGTGTGATGGCTTGGCAAAGCAGCAAGCTGCCGTTGGAAAAATAAGATGGCCAAGGTATTGATGTACACCACAGCAGTATGTCCATACTGCATCAGAGCGGAGCAGCTTTTGCAGCGCAAAGGTGTGGATGATATTGAGAAGATAAGAGTCGATTTGCAGCCGGAATTGCGCTTGGAGATGATGGAAAAGACTGGTCGCCGCACTGTCCCTCAAATCTATATCGATACATACCATGTTGGTGGATACGATGACCTTGCCGCCTTGGACAGAGCAGGTAAATTAGAACCCCTATTAGCTAAATAAGGAAGAACAATGAGTGAAGCAACCCCAGCACAAGCCATTTTCAGTATGGATAAAATTTATGTGAAGGATATCTCTTTGGAGATACCTCATGCTCCTCAGATATTCCTAGAGCGGGAAAGCCCACAGATTGATGTGCAACTGCATAGCCAAGCTGCTGTCATTGAAGAAGGTGTATTTGAAGTAACTGTTACTACAACGGTGACTTCCAAGCTTGGTGAGAAGGTGATGTTCCTCATAGAGGCTAAGCAGGCTGGCATATTCCAAGTTCGTAATGTCCCTAATGAAGAGCTGGAGCCGATATTGGCCGTAATGTGCCCTAATATTTTGTTCCCCTATTTGCGTGAAGTGGTCTCGGACGTCTCGGTACGCGGTGGTTTTGCACCTGTCATGCTCAACCCGATCAACTTCGAAGCGCTGTATCAACAGCAAAAGCAACAAGCACAAGTACCCGAAACGACACATTAATGAGGCATAGTCTCCGCTTACTTGTAGCAACACTCCTTATAGGCTTGCTGCCTGTGGGAGCTGCGGGTGCGGTGGAGTATATGTCTGTGTCGGCGCCCCATGCGATCTTGTATGACGCTCCGTCTCAGCACGCCAAAAAAATGTTTATCGTGAATCGCTACATGCCATTCGAGACTGTGGTGAGTTTAGATGCTTGGGTCAAAGTCAGGGACAGATCGGGTGCTTTGTATTGGGTTGAAAAATCGGAACTCACCTTCAAGCGATACGTGTTCGCCGTTTTGCCAGTAGTCGATGTGCGCAAGGCCCCAGAATTCTCCTCACCCAGCATGTTGCAAGTTAGACAGCAAGTGGCCTTGGAGTTGCTCGAAGATACAGGCGCGGGATGGCTGAAAGTGCGACATCAAGATGGCGAGTTGGGATACGTAAAGCGTAGTGAAGTTTGGGGGGGCTAAGGTGAACATAGTTGTCATGGGCGCTGGCGCTTGGGGCACGGCTCTCGCAATCAATCTGTCTGCGCAGCATAAGGTCACATTGTGGGCTCGTAATGCAGAGCTGATTGCTGAGATGCAAAAGCAGCACAGCAATCGCCGCTACCTTCCAGATATTGCCCTTCCTAGCAAAATTATACTGACTGCGAATTTTGAGTCGGCGCTGGTTGAAGCAGAATTGATAATTGTGGCAGTCCCGGTGTCAGGTTTGCGTGATGCATTGCAAAAAATAGCGACAATGGAGCGTCCCGTAGGCGTTGCATGGTTGTGCAAAGGTTTTGAAGCGGGGAGTGGGTTGCTGCCACATCAGGTTGTAGCTGAAGTGCTGTCACCTAGCATTAAATGCGGTGTGCTTTCTGGCCCAAGTTTTGCGCAAGAAGTGGCGCGGGGCTTACCAACTGCACTGACATTTGCAGCCACCGATGAAGAGTTTGCTCGTGCAACTGCACTAGCTTTGCATAACTCGCGCTTGCGGGTTTATGCGAGTTCCGATGTGGTGGGCGTTGAAGTCGGTGGCGCAGTTAAGAATGTGCTGGCGATTGCCGCTGGCATCAGTGATGGCATGGGTTTGGGCTATAACGCTAGAGCTGCATTGATCACTCGTGGTTTGACGGAGGTCGCTAGGTTGGGGGTCAAGCTTGGCGGACAGGCTGAAACGTTGAATGGATTGTCTGGCGCGGGTGATTTGATACTCACTTGTACCGGCGATCTGTCACGTAACCGTCAAGTCGGCTTACTCTTAGCACAAAAACACACCTTACCAGAGATACTCAAGCGTCTTGGTCATGTCGCTGAAGGCGTGTATACCGTGCGCGAAGTACACCAGCTGTCACAGCGCTTAGGGGTAACCATGCCTATATGCGATGCTGTTTACCGTATCGTCTATGAACAAGAGCCTGTGGATGTTGTACTTGCCGACCTGTTGAGTCGCACGCCCAATTCGGAATTCTAGCTTCATCTCAAACTCGGGCGGCGGCGACTAGTATCCCTGCTACCCCCTCTATCTTTTATAGACTACTACCTTGGAAGCCACACTGTCTCCATGCTTCGTAAACGCTGACCGCGACCGTATTCGAAAGATTAAGGCTGCGATTGTTAGGCAGCATAGCTAGGCGCACGCGTTGTGCAGCGGGAAAATCGGCAAGAATCTCTGCAGGCAGGCCGCGACTTTCCGGGCCATACAGAAATGTATCACCAGCTTGGTAACGCAAGTCATGGAAGGCTTGTGAGCCTTTGGTGGTCAGTGCGAATACTCTGGTGGGATCGAAATTAGCTAAGCAGCTTGCCAGATCATCATGAACTTTGAGGGTGGCAAATTCGTGATAATCCAAGCCCGCCCTTACGAGCTGCTTATCCTCCAACGTGAAGCCTAGCGGTTTGATCAGATGCAGTTCGCAGCCCGTATTGGCGCACAGTCGAATGATGTTTCCAGTGTTGGGTGGGATTTCTGGTTGAAAAAGTACGATATTAAACATGAAAAGTAGCTGAGTAAGTTCTTGTCAGGAAGGGTAAAAGCGATTAACTTCGTGGTCAATCAGTTGTGACGCAATTTAGAACGAGGGGGAATTATGGGGGGTCCGGAGAAAGTCCGCTTAGGTGATTTACTGGTTACTGCAAATCTCATCTCGCAACAGCAGCTAGATCAAGCCCTTACGCAGCAGAGGAGTAGCGGGCGCCGATTGGGAAGGCTCTTGGTTGATAATGGCTTCATCAACGAGGAGCAGATATCAGAAGCGCTCGCCAAGCTCTTCAATATCCCCTATATCAACTTAAAACGTTTTAATCTAAACCCTGATCTAGTGAAGCGTCTTCCAGAAGAACAGGCGCGACGCTATCGCGCCATAGTCTTGGATGCCGTAGAGGATAGGTTGCGTGTCGGTATGGCTGACCCGACTGATGCTGCGGCGCTTGAAGATCTCACTCGCATACTGAAATGCGAAGTAGAGGTTGTGGTGGTCACTGAGGGGCAAGTGCTGGAAAGTATAGATAGTGGATACAGGCGCACAAACGAACTCGGTGGGCACATGTATCGTCATGGAGAGATTACAATGAAAACTCCCCACTTTGGGGTGGCCAGTGTAGCTACTGGCGTGACTCCCGAGGCCTCCATTACCCAGCAGATACAGGCGTTATTTAACACGGCCATGCAAGTGCGAGCTTCGGATATCCATATAGAGAAAACTGAAGACTTGATGCATTGCCGGTTACGGATTGACGGTAGGTTGCATGCACACATTGATCTTAGTTACCCGCCGACTGATGCTTTGGTGTTGCGCTTAAAGTTGATGGCAGAGTTGGATATTAGCGAAAAATATTTGCCACAGTCTGGCAGTTTCAAGACAAGTATCGACGATCAAGGGCTATTAGTGAGTCTGGTGTCCTGCCCCGTCAAGAAGGGCGAGTCTATCGTGATGCACCTGACTTACCAGAAAAGGCAAAGAGCGACACTGGATAGTCTAGGTATGCCTGAGCATATGCTGACTAGGCTGCGTGAGATCATCGAGTATGGAAAAGGTATGGTGTTGTTCGTAGCGCCGCCAGACGCAGGTATCACAACAACGATGTATGCGGTTCTGACTGAAATCGATAAGGTTAGTAAGAAAATATTCAGTGTGGAAGATTTGGTCGAGCATCAGATCACAGGCGTGAATCAGATTCAGGTGGATGAAGATGCTGGATTTAACTACGTGCGCGCATTGCAAGCCGCTGCGGTTCAGGATCCGGATGTGCTGATGCTAAGCAGCATCCATGATAAGCAGGTTGCAAGGTTGACAATCAAGACTGCGATGGAGCAGCGCGTAGTACTTGCAAGCTTAAGTAGCAACGATGCCGCTACCGCCTTGTTTCATTTTTCCGAGTTGGGCGTGCCAGCTTTCATGGTCGCATCTTCAGTTCAGGTTGTGATTGCGCAAAGACTGTTGAGACGTATCTGTCCACATTGCAGTGAACCATACGTGGCGAATGGTCAGGAAAGTGCTTGGCTGAAATCCGAAATGATCTCCTCGGGGCAGATTGTCGCTGGGCTGCGTCGCGGACATGGGTGTGAAAAATGTCAGAGCAGTGGATATTTGGGTCGCATCGCTGTTTTTGAGATGCTGGAAATGAAGGCTACACTCGTCGAGGCCGCTGCCCTCGATGCGCCTGGGCCTTTTTTAAAAGAGGCAGCGCAGCAAATGCATGGTCACAAAATGCTGGATCAGGCGCTCGACTTGCTTAAGAAAGGGCAGACTACTGTAAATGAGGTGATGCATATGAGCATCCGTCATTGATGGCAGTGATTTAATCTCTCCATACTTATTGGACTTGCATCATCCCTAATCATAGGCGCGATTGTAACTGCCCTCAATATTTACTATCTGGCGTTGATGGCGGAAAGTGTTGTCAGCACAGATAAAAACGATTAACTTCCTGCCTTACTGTACAAATACAACAAGTAAAAGAGGTTGAGATATGGCGCGTCCGGAAAAAGTACGCTTAGGAGATTTGCTGGTAGTCCAGAAGCTACTCACGCAAGAGCAGCTAATGTTTGCGCTCGAACAGCAGAAGCGTAGCGGTCGCCGCCTAGGGCGCGTATTGGTTGACAATGGTTTTGTAACCGAGGATCAAATCTCGGAAGCCTTAGCCAAGCAACTTAACATCCCTTATGTGAATCTCAAGTATTACAACATCAATGTAGAGCATGCACGCTTGTTGTCAGAAAACTTGGCACGGCGCTTCAGGGCCTTGGTGCTGGAACCGCGTGGCAAGCAGTTGCTGGTTGGAATGGCCGATCCCACAGACTTGTTCGCATTTGATGAAATCTCTCGATATTTGAAGCGTGACATCGATATCGCGGTGGTGAATGAAGGCCAATTGCTGGAAAGCATAGACCGAGCTTATCGGCGTACCGAAGAGATTACAGGCCTGGCGACACAGTTGAGCGAAGACTTGGGAGACTCGTATGTAGACTTTGGTGCGCTCAGTGATGGTGTGGGCTCTGAAGAGGTCCCTGTCGTAAAGCTGCTGCAAACAATGTTCGATGATGCGACCCAGATACGCGCATCTGATATCCATATAGAACCGCAAGAAGGGCGGTTGGTTGTGCGTTTTCGTATCGATGGAGTTTTGCACTTGCAGATGGAGGCCGATAACAAGATCGGACCTGCACTGGTGTTAAGGCTCAAGCTGATGTCAGCTTTGGATATCTCTGAAAAGCGCATGCCGCAAGATGGACGATTCCATGTGCGCGTCCGCGAGCAAGGGGTGGATGTTCGTATCGCGACCTGCCCTACTCAACACGGCGAGGCAGTAGTGATGCGTTTGTTGCGTCAGGATGGCGGCATGGTTTCATTGTCCGAATTGGGCATGCCTGCAGCGATGTTGAAGCGATTTCGCGAGATCATACGGCGCAGCAATGGCATGGTGTTGGTGACCGGGCCTACAGGCAGTGGTAAGACCACCACCCTATATGCAGCACTGGCCGAGATAAATTCGGTCGGACAAAAAATCATTACGGTAGAGGATCCTGTCGAATATCGTTTGCCGGGGATTAATCAGGTACAGGTCAATGAGAAGATAGATCTGACTTTCGCACGCGTACTACGCTCGGCGCTGCGTCAAGATCCCGATATTATCTTGGTCGGTGAGATGCGTGATGCTGAGACGGCACAGATTGGCCTGCGTGCGGCAATGACGGGGCACTTAGTGCTTTCCACACTGCACACGCGAGATGCGGCAGGTACTTTGTTCAGATTGGTCGATATGGGGACGCCACGATTTATGGTCGCATCTTCTGTGCAGGCCATCATCGCGCAAAGGTTGTTACGACGGGTGTGTCAAAGTTGCAGTGTGCAACATGAGCCTACCCCTCAGGAAAGCGAATGGCTTAAAGCGGAGGGCGTGACCATAGATCGTATGGCTGGTTTGTTACATGGCAGAGGTTGCTCACATTGCAATAGCACTGGTTACCATGGGCGTATGGGCGTTTACGAAATGTTGGAAATGGGGCGTGAGATGGTGGAAGCTGCTGCTCACGATAGCTCTGCGCACTTCATGCAGGTCGCGGCCACGCATATGCAAGGTCAGACCTTGGTCGCACACGGCATAGAAATAGCATTGCAAGGTCTCACTACCGTGAGCGAAGTGATGCGTATCTCCAATCAGGTAGAGGATTAGGATGGCTGTCTACAGTTACAAAGGGCGCAACCATCGAGGCGATTTGGTGTCAGGTTCATTGGACGGAAGTGACAGTGGCGTGATCGCGGATCAACTGCTCAATACCGGCATCACGCCAGTAGAGATTGAGTTGTCAAGCCGTCGACGTAGCAACGGGAATCGAACTGAATGGTTGCAAAAGGCGCTTAGAGAAAAGCCTATCACCTCGCTGGATCTGATGTTGTTCAGTCGCCAGATGTACACGTTATTGAAAGCTGGTGTGCCTATACTTCGGGCACTTTCAGGCTTGCAGGAATCAACACCCAATCCAAAATTCGCAGTCTTATTACAAGATATACGTGAAAGCTTGGACAGCGGTCGAGAGCTTAGTGCCGCCTTTCGGCGTCACCCGGCAGTGTTCTCCCCCTTCTATGTCAGCATGGTGCAAGTCGGTGAAATGACGGGCATGTTGGATGAAACGTTCATTCGCCTTTACGATTATCTGGATTTTGAACGCGACATGCGCGACCGTATCAAGAGTGCGATGCGTTATCCCAGCTTCGTCGTGATGGCGATGGCGATCGCCATTGTCATCATTAATTTGTTCGTGATTCCAACCTTCGCAAAAGTTTATGCGGGCTTTCATGCTGAGCTACCCATGGTCACTAAGTTGCTGATTGGATTTTCGAGTTTCATGGTGAACTATTGGCTAGTGATGATTGCAATTGTGGTTGCGATCGTGGTGGGCTTTCGCTATTACATACGTACGGTGAATGGTCGCTTCAAGTGGGATAAATACAAGCTACAACTGCCAGTAGTCGGTAGCATAATTATGAAGGCGACCCTAGCACGCTTCGCGCGCAGTATGGCGTTGTCGTTTAAGAGCGGTATGCCTATTTTGCAAGGCATGAACGTGGTCGGTATGGTGGTAGACAATGAATTCATGCGCAGTCGTATCGAGCAGATGCGTGATGGTATAGAGCGTGGTGAAAGTATCTTGCGGACTGCGGTCGCGTCTCAGGTATTCAATTCGGTGGTGTTACAAATGATCTCGGTAGGTGAAGAGACCGGCGACATGGATGGACTCATGTTCGAAATAGCCGATATGTATGAACGTGAAGTGAAGTACGAAGTTGAGGGGCTGAGCGCAAAGATAGAGCCTATCCTCATTGTCGCCTTAGGCTGTCTGGTCTTGGTGTTGGCTTTGGGGGTATTCCTGCCGATGTGGGATCTGGGCAAAGCGGCGATGCATTCATGAGTTGCAATCGATACATGCTAAGAGTAAGGCGATTGCACGGGTTCACCTTGTTCGAGCTGATACTGGTCATAGCCATCGTGTCAGTTTTGGTCGGCGTATTCCTTGAGCGATTTGTGAGCTATCAGGAGCTCGCCGAAAGGACTGCTATGGAGCAAGTGGTTGGCACAGTGCAAAGTGCATTGATATTGCAATTTGCGCAGATTCAAACGAGAGGGCAGGCCTCTGATGTGGCGGCGATGGTGATAGATAATCCTATGCGCTATTTGCAAAAAAAGCCGCGTAACTATGCAGGCGAGTTCTATGGTGCGACCCCTAGCAGTGCAGAATCAGGCAACTGGATATTCGATTTGAAATCTAGGGAGATGGTTTACCTAGTTCAGCACAAGGAGCATTTTCAACCCGGCAAGGATGGTAATGACTGGATACGATTTCGCGTGGCACTGCAGTATGAAAAGCCTTTGTCCGGTAATCAGCGAGATGTCCAGAGTGAGTTGGTAGGAATATTGTTCGAACCCGTTCAGGGCTATCACTGGAAATCTTAGGTGAAAATCTTCAAGTTTTTTCTGTGGTTCGAGTTTAAGTACATTGAATTTAAACTGGAAAGTATTCGTTCATCGTGCTAGGGTAACCACTGGTCAGGAATTTTTGTTTATAACTTGTGGATATTGAGTTTGGCCGCTACAGTCACTCACATACAAATAGGTTTGATTTTCAAGAAGTCATAGAAATTTTTAATGTATTGGACGTTGTCCAAGCAATCCAAGGAGAGAAACATGAAAAAGCAAGCTGGTTTTACATTGATTGAATTAGTTATGGTGATTGTGATTTTGGGTATTTTGGCTGCAACTGCCTTGCCTAAGTT